>NZ_AJVB01000092.1:0-11117 GCF_000278445.1 Rhodococcus sp. R1101 | reverse complement strand
AGCAGGCGCGGCAGACCAGGAAGGCCGACACCCTCTCCCACATGGCGGAGGCCGAGAGCGACGAGGCCGTGGAACAACTCGACGCCGTGCGCCGAGCCGGACAGCAGGAACGCGAAGCCGTGCAGCACCGGACCGAGGTGGCGCAGTCGCAGGCCGAGCGGGAGGCACAGATCCGCAAGCAGGCCGCCGAACTCGAACACCAGGAGAATGTGGTCCGGGAGCAGTCCGACGCCGCCCGCGAGGCCACGGCTGCGGAAGCGCAGGCACGTCGCGAGGAGAACGCCCAGGCCATGGATGCCGCTGCGGAGGTCTCGGCGGCACAGGACGACCACCGCGCTGCCTCCCACGACGCCGAACGTGCCCGTCTCCAGGCCCAACAGGAACGGCGCAAGGCCGAAGCCCTCGATCACGCCCTGACCGAGCAGGACACCGACGAGCGGGATCGCTGACGAACCCACCACCGACATTCCCTACCGGAGCTGTACCCCCATCGAAGTTGGAGATGCGCCCATGAACCTCACCACCCTGCCCAAGAGTGTTCTGCGATTGCAGTACAAGATCGCCCGTTTCCCGTTGGGATTGATCGAGCAGCAGTTGCGGTTCCTGCCCACCGACGCCCCGCCACGGCTGATGTACGAGCGGGGACTGGGCATGCTGGACGGCATCGTCGGCAGCGTGCTCGACGATCGGGAGATCGCCACGCGCGGGGCGCTCGCCACCGAACGCGCCGACGCGGTGAAGCGCGCGGAGAAACTCGACGCCCAGGCCGCTGCCGAGAAGCGCGCGGCAGACGCCGAACTCCGTCGAACGCGTGAACGTGCCGCTGCCGAGCAGGAAGCCGCGCGACGCGACCGCGAGAACGAAGTCCGGCAGGCCCGGGAGCGTGCGCAGGAACGCGCGAAGCAGGCGGAGAAGGAGGCCGAGCAGAAGAAGGCCGCCGAGACCGCGAAGGCCGACCAGGAGGCCGCCGCGAAGCGCCAGGCCGCCGAGACCGCGAAGAAGAAGGACGAGGAGCGGATCCGCAAGGCCGAGCAGGAGGCCGCCGAGCCCGCCAAGGTCTCCCTCAAGGAGGCCGTCGCCAAGCAGCTCGAGGCGAAGGAAGCGGAGGAGCGCGCACACGATGCGGGCGAGGTCGCCGAGTTCGAGAAGATCGAGCACAAGCACCCCTGATCCCGGCTCCCGAATCGACGAGACCCCGGTGCTCCCTGTGCACCGGGGTCTCGTCCGTCGGAAGAATTTGCTACTTCACGACATTGACCATCTTGCCGGGAACCACGATCACCTTGCGCGGTGCGGCACCGCCGAGCAGTTCGGTGATCTTCTCATCGGCGAGCGCGGCCGCCTCGATCGCATCCGGAGCGGCATCGGCCGGGACGGTGATGCGGCTGCGCACCTTGCCGTTGACCTGGATCGGGTACTCGACGCTGTCCTCGACGAGCCACTTCTCGTCGGTGACCGGGAACGGGCCGTGCGCGAGCGATTCCGTGTGTCCGAGTCGCGACCACAACTCCTCGGCGAGGTGCGGGGCGACCGGCGCGAGCATCAGCACGAGCGGTTCGACGGCACCGCGCGGAGCACCCGAGGGGTACTGCTTGGTCAGGTGGTTCGTGTATTCGATCAGCTTGGCGATCGCCGTGTTGTCGCGCAGGTGGGCGTAATCGTCGGACACACCTGCCACCGCCTTGTTGAGCGCCCGCAGAGTGTCGTCGCCCGGGGTCTCGTCGGTGACGCGCAGGTCGCCGCTCTCCTCGTCGACGACCAGACGCCACGCACGCTGCAGGAACCGCTGCGCACCGACGACGTCCTTGGTCGCCCACGGGCGCGACTGGTCGAGCGGACCCATCGACATCTCGTAGACGCGCAGGGTGTCGGCACCGTAGTCGTCGCAGATCCGGTCGGGACCGACCGAGTTCTTGAGCGACTTGCCCATCTTCCCGTACTCGCGGGCGACTTCCTGCTCACCGTCCGGGCCCGTCCAGTAGAACGTGCCGTCGCGTTCGACGACCTCGTCGGCCGGCACGTACACACCGCGCGAGTCGGTGTAGGCGTAGGCCTGGATGTAGCCCTGGTTGAACAGGCGCCGGTAGGGCTCCGAGGAGGTGACGTAGCCGAGGTCGAAGAGCACCTTGTGCCAGAACCGCGCGTACAGCAGGTGCAGCACCGCGTGCTCGACGCCGCCGACGTACAGGTCGACACCGCCCGGATCGTTCGGGCCGTGCACGTCCGGCCGGGGGCCTGTCCAGTAGGCCTCGTTCTCCTTGTCGCAGAAGGCATCCGAGTTGGTGGGGTCGATGTAACGCAGTTGGTACCACGAACTGCCGGCCCACTGCGGCATGACGTTCGTGTCGCGCGTGTAGCGCTGCAGGCCGTCGCCGAGGTCGAGTTCGACGTTCACCCAGTCGGTGGCCTTCGCGAGCGGCGGGGACGGCTCGGAGTCGGCGTCGTCCGGATCGAAGGAGACCGGCGCGTAGTCCTCCACCTCGGGAAGTTCCACCGGCAGAGCGGATTCGGGCAGCGGGTGCGCACGTCCCTGCTCGTCGTAGACGATCGGGAACGGCTCGCCCCAGTACCGCTGCCGCGCGAACAGCCAGTCGCGCAGCTTGTACTGGATGGTGCCACGACCGGCGCCGTCCGCCTCGAGCTTCGCGACGATCGTCTTCTTCGCCTCGGCGACGTCGAGACCGTCGAGCAGGCCGGAGTTCACCAGCACACCGTCGCCGGTGTAGGCCTCGGCGGTGACGTCGCCACCGGAGATGACCTCGCGGATCGGCAGACCGAAAGCGGTCGCGAACTCCCAGTCGCGCTGATCGTGGGCGGGCACGGCCATGATCGCGCCGGTGCCGTAGCCGGTGAGGACGTAGTCGGCGATGAAGATCGGCAGCTTCTCGCCGTTGACCGGGTTCACGGCGTAGGCGCCGAGGAAGACACCGGTCTTCTCCTTCGACTCCTGACGCTCGAGGTCGGACTTCGCGGCGATCGACGCGCGGTAGGCCGCGACGGCGGCGACGGGATCGGCCGCGCCGCCGGTCCACCGCTCGTCCACGCCCTCGGGCCACGACGTACCGGCGATCCGGTCGACGAGCTCGTGCTCGGGAGCGAGGGTCACGTAGCTGGCCCCGAACAGGGTGTCGGGCCGCGTGGTGAACACCTCGATCGCCGAATCATGTTCGGCGACGGCGAACTTCACCTGAGCGCCGTGCGAGCGCCCGATCCAGTTGCGCTGCATCGACTTGACCTTCTCGGGCCAGTCGAGGTACTCGAGATCGTCGATGAGACGGTCGGAGTACGCGGTGATCCGCATCATCCACTGCCGCAGGTTCTTCCGGAAGACGGGGAAGTTGCCGCGCTCGGAGCGGCCGTCGGCCGTGACCTCCTCGTTGGCGAGCACCGTGCCCAGACCCGGGCACCAGTTGACGAGCGAATCCGAGCGGTACACCAGACGGTAGGAGTCGATCACGGCGGCGCGCTCGTCCTCCGACAGCGACGCCCAGTCACGGCCGTCGCCGAGGCTGCGGGTGCCGTCCGCGAACTCGGCTTCGAGTTCGGAGATGCGGCGGGCGCGGCCGGCCTCGCGGTCGTACCAGGCGTTGTAGATCGTCAGGAAGATCCACTGCGTCCAGCGGTAGAAGTCGACGTCGGTCGTCGCGACCGAGCGGCGGTCGTCGTGCCCGAGCCCGAGGCGGCCGAGCTGACGCTTCATGTTCGTGATGTTGGCCTCGGTGGTCGTGCGCGGATGCGTGCCCGTCTGCACGGCGTACTGCTCGGCCGGCAGACCGAAGGCGTCGTAGCCGAGGGTGTGCAGCACGTTGCGGCCCTGCATGCGGTGGAACCGGGCGTACACGTCGGTGGCGATGTAGCCGAGCGGATGGCCCACATGCAGCCCCGAGCCCGACGGATACGGGAACATGTCCTGCACGAACAGCTTGTCGGCGGGCACGTCGCCGGCGAGATCACCCACCGGATTGGGGGCGTGGAAGGTGCCGCGCTCGCGCCACAGCTCCTGCCAGCGCTGCTCGATCCGCCCCGCGAGTTCGGCGGTGTACCGATGCTGCGGCGTGCTGCCGGGTTCGGGCTGGGAGGTCTGTTCGGGACGGGTCACGGGGATCACTATCTACTCGGCCGGACGTGTGAGGGCTCCCACCAGGGTAGAACGTGCCCCCACCCGCGCAGACCGGTGGCACCGCCCGACGCGTATCCTGGTCGGGTGCTCATCGTCGCTGTCCTGCTCTTCGTGCTCGCTCTCGTCGTCGGCGCGGTGGGTGTCGCGGCACTGACCGGCAAACTGCCGCGCAACCGCTGGGCCGGTGTGCGCACCCCGGAGTCGCTGCGCGACGACGCCGCGTTCGCGCTGGCCAACAAGGTCGCTGCACCCAGCATGCTGGGTTCTGCGGTGCTGCTCGCCGTCGGTGCAGTCGCGTCGCTGACCCTGCCCACCGTCGCCGGGATCATCGCGGTGGCCGTCACCGTGGTGGCCGCCCTGATCACCGCCGGTGCCGGTGGATCCGTCGCAGCGCGGGTCGCCGCAGCGACGAAGCCGGAGGAGACGGCCGGCTGCGGTACCTCGTGCGGCGCGTGCAGCCTGCGCGGGGCGTGCGAGCCGACCGCCTGACCGGGCTGTTCACTCCCAGCGGCGTGCCCGCGCGTAACGCGGGGTCCACCAGAACCGGTTGAGCACCCGCACCGGTACCGGGAGGCTCTTCAGCACGACGGACACGCGGTCCTTCGGTGCCCCCTCGAAGATGTACGGCAGCAGTTCGGAGACCTCGTCCTTGTCCAGCTGCTCGAACGCACGCATCGAGAGGTCGTGCCATTCCTCCTTGGTGAAGGACTGTTCGATCAGGGGGAAGGCATCACGCTCCTCGTGCGCGAGGTGAGCACCCAGCGACGTCACGAGACCGTCGAGCAGACCGGCGAGCCGCTCGGTCGCCGTCTCCCGGTCGTCGAGCGCGTTCTCGATCTCCGCCAGCGCCGGATCGATCACGGAATGTTCGGCCTCCATCGCATCGAGCACCTCCGTCGCCCCTGCATCGTCGGCGAGCCGCGGCCGCATGAACGGCCAGACGTAGACGTCCTCGATGGAATGGTGCGTGTGCAGTTCGGTGCTGAAACCGTGCCAGCCGAGGAGCAGCGCATCGTGCGTGCCGGGGTCCGCGGTCCGCCACTTCTGTGCGAAGTCGGCGAGACGTTCGGTGTCCCGGCGTAGAGCGGCGTGGATCAGATGCACGACCTCCAGGTCCTCGGCGGACAACGGGGTGGCGTGAGCGGTGGTCATGACGGGCACCTCGACTTTCGGACGAATCTCCCCGTGCTACGAGCCTCGCCGCCTCGCGAGGTGTTCTCAATCCCACATTCGAGGGGGATACTTCGAGGCATGCGCTCTGCGCAGCGGTTGAGAGCAGGCATCCATGACGCGGCGTCCGCAGCTGCGGACGGGGCGCAGTTCCGCGAGTTCGTGATGGATGTGCTCGGCGCTTTCGTTCCGTACGACGGTGGTTGTGTCGCGCCCGTGGACCCGGCCGTCGGGGTTCCCACCGGCTTCACCACCCGCGGCCTCGACGACCCGGCCGAGGTACTCCGGTTGTCGATCGAGTTCGAGTACGGTCCGGACCTCGATCCGGACAGTCTCTACGCGCTCATGCAGCACCGGTCCGGAGTACGGCGGATCGAAGAACCCTCCGGCCGCGGACCGGGATACGACAACAGGCGTTATCTCGAACTCGTGTCGCATCTGGGCATGGGACACGAAGTGCAACTGGTCTTCCGGGACGGAGACCGTAGATGCTGGGGTGTCGGTGATCTGCTCCGCGGGCCGGGCCGGGGTTTCTCCGACGCCGAACTCGTGATGCTCGACGACGTTCTCGACGACATCGCGAACGGATTCCGCACCACGTTGATCCGGCACGCATCCGCACGAACACGGAGCACGGACGCCGAGAGCGCCGCCTGCGGATGCTCGGGCCCGGCCGTGGTGGTGATCGGGGCGGACGGCGAATTCGATTCCGTCACTGCCGCAGCGACGATCTTCTTCGAACGCCTCGGCTGGGAGAGTCCCGCTCGGGGGCGTCCCGGCCCGGCGCACGTGATCGCCCGCCAGGTCCGCAGAACACGACCCGTGCCCGCGGATGTGCGTGTTCGCACCCTCGACGGCGAATGGCTCGTGCTGCGCGCCGCGATCTTCGACGAGACCGGCCGCGTCGTCATGACCTTCGAGCGCGCACGTCTACCCGAGATCGTCGCCCTGGTCACCGCAGCCTACGGCCTCACGCCACGCGAATCGGAAGTACTCGTCGAAGTTCTCGCCGGACGGTCGCGCAACGAGATCGCGAGCCGGTTGTTCATCAGCCCGTACACGGTGCAGGACCATCTGAAGAACATCTTCACCAAGACCGGCGTGAACAGCCGTCGCACCCTCGTCTCGCGACTCGCGTGTACCGAATACATGCCCCGGTTCGGTACGGACCTGCGCCCCGACGGATGGTTCGACGAGAACGGAACGAAGACGGCAGCGGTGGAGGTCCACCCCTAGGCTGACCCCATGACGACGACGCGTCGGATCGACCCTGTGGGGGTGCTGCTCGGACTGGCCGTTCCGGTGCTGTGCGCCGTGGCCGTACTCGTATTCACCCGCTCGTGGCTCCCACGATTGCCCGGTGAGATCGCGACGCACTGGTCAAGCACGACCCCCGACTCGTTCGGCTCGCCCATGACCTCGGCGTGGACCGCCGCCCTGCTGATCGTGCTCGTCGGGGGTGGCTGCTGTGCGATCGCCGCGCTCGCGCAGGCGCAGCTGCTCATGCGCCGCTACATGCTCGCGATCGGTCTCGGCGTGACCGGCACGATCACCACACTGTTCCTCGCCGGTCTCGCGGGACAGCTCGACACGACCGACGCCACGCAGGCACCGCTGGAAGGGTGGCCCGCGGTACTCGGAATGTGGGCAGGTATCGCGGTGGGCTGGTTCGGCGGTCGGCACCTGCGCGACGGCCGGGAACGGAAGGTGGCGACCACCGCTCCGGATCCGGCACTGCCGCGCGGCCGGGCCGACCTGCCGATCGTCGAACAGGTGGGTACCGGTGCGGGCACGACGGCGGCACTGTCGCTGCTCGTCCTGATCCCGGCGTTCATCGTGTGTGCCGCTGTGCAGAGCTGGTGGCCCCTGGGCCTGATCGCTCCCGTCGTTCTGCTCGTCCTGGGTCTGCTGCGCTACACCGTGGTGGTCGACTCGGACGGGATCCGGGTGTCGAACCTGGCGACCGACGCGCTCGGCTACGACCTCGACGAGATCGTCGGCGCGAAGGTCACCGAGACCCGGCCCTTCCAGGACTGGGGTGGCTGGGGACTACGCGCCAAGGGTGGCAAGCGGTACGGTCTGGTCACCCGCACCGGACCCGCCGTCGTGGTGACCACGGCCTCGGGACACGAGTTGACCGTGACCGCAGCGAGGGCCGAGGAGATGGCCGGCGCGCTCAACACCCTCGCCGACGCCCGCTGACGGAGCTCAGTTGCGCTCGACCTCGATGGGGTGGGTCGCGAGCAGAGCCATCGGCAGCGGCTGGCGCCGCAACACCCTCGCCCACAAGTCGAGATGCGCGGGCGCGAGCACGTCGCCGGGCAGTGCCGAGACCACCATCCAGTCGTCGTTGCGCAGTTCGCCGTCGAGCTGACCGGCACTCCATCCCGCATAGCCCGCGAAGATCCGTACGCCCTCGACGTAATGGGCGATGTGCCCGGGATCGGCGTCGAGGTCGATCATCGCGACACGGCCGTCGACGTGGCGGATACCCGGCACGTCGGTGATGTCGGCCCCCACCCGCAAGGTGCCGAGGCACAGTGCGGAACTGCGGTGGACGGGACCACCGACGAACAGGGACTTCGGTTCGGTGGCGAGCCACGACCACTGCGGCAGCATGGCGTCGACCGAGGTGTCGCTGATGCGGTTCAGGACGACGCCGAAGCTGCCCGCATCGGTGTGCTCGATGATGTAGACGACGGTGCGGCGGAAGGTCGGCTCGGTGAGGTCGGTGGCGGAGACCAGCAGGCTGCCCGCCCGCACCCTGGGTGTCGAGGGTGCGGTGCGATCCTCGGGTTCGTCCTGATGTTGCGCCACGTCAGCCATTCTGTCACCGCCGTCACCGGCGCGTGGGGCGGAACCCGACGGTATGTGCCTACAGGGCGAGATGGTGCTCGAACAGGACCCCGCGGTCCGGAGAAGTGTCGGGTCCGTACTGCCCGAAGACCTCGGAACCCACGACTCCGAACAACGACGGTCATGCCCGGATGCCGCGTGCCGGTACGGAATCCGGGCGGTGAGGGACCGCACGGATACCGGGCGCGGTGGTGCACTCGGCGGGGCGGTGCAAACCGGACACCGAATTGCCGAACGAGGCCTGCCCGCGGAGCCGATAGTGTCGTGCTCGTGCGAGACTCCGGGCAGCCGTCGAGGCAGCGGGCGTGGCGATCGACCGCGATCGCCCTGCGGCACTCGCCGGGTCTCGTCCGTCTGACGGTGGTGCGCTTCGCGAGCCAGTTCGGCGACGGACTGTTCCAGGCCGCACTCGGCGGGGCGATCCTGTTCAACCCGGAACGTCACACCGACCCCGTGGCCATCGCGGCCGGCTTCGCGGTGCTGCTGTTGCCGTACTCGGTGATCGGCCCGTTCGCCGGCGCCCTGCTCGACCGATGGGACCGACGTCTCGTCCTCGTGTGGGCCGCTCTGCTGCGCGGAGTGTTCATCGCGGCGGCCGCGGCCGTCCTGCTCCTCGGAGGACCGCAGATCCCGCTCATGCTGCTCGCGCTCGCCGCCGTCGGCGTGAGCAGATTCGTCCTGGCCGGTGTATCGGCCTCACTCCCGCATGTGGCGTCCCGATCATGGCTCGTCCCTGTCAATTCCGTTCTGGCCACGGTCGGTTCGGGTGTCTCGGCGGCCGGGGCCGCCGTGGCGGTCGCGACCATCGGATTCGTGGGTGCGGGAGACACCGGCTCGGGCACGGCCGTCCTTCTCGGCGTGAGTGGTTCGATCGTCGGAGCGGTCGCCGCATCCGGATTCGCCGCGAATGCGCTCGGTCCCGAGGGAATACGACCCCGGACAGTGATCCGCACCGTCCTGTCGGGTCTGCGGACCGGTGCGCGTGCCGTGCTCGACGCGCCGGGTGTCACCGTCGCGATGCTCGGAATCGGCGCGCACCGCATCGTGTTCGGCATCGACACACTCATCATGGTGCTCGTACTGCGCGCCGCGGGCGACAACTCCGGCGCTCCGGCCGGGGGTAGCGGCTCCGATCTGCTGACGGGCTTCTCCGGATTCGGTGTCGCGGTCGCCTGCACCGCGGCCGGCATGCTCCTCGCAGCGGTACTCGCACCGATCCTGATCCCCCGGCTGGGCCGTCCACGCACCGTCACGCTCGGCTTGATCGCCGCCGCGATCGTCCAGTTCACGCTCGTCACCACCGTGGCGGCCGGACCACTGCTCGCCGCGGCATTCCTGCTCGGTCTCGCCGGTCAGACCATCAAACTCACCGGCGATGCGGCGATGCAGATCGACATCGGCGACGTCCGCAGAGGACGCGTCTTCGCGTTGCAGGACACCGTCTTCAACATCGCCTTCCTCGGTGCGATCGTCGTGACGGCCTTCATGATCGATCCCGACGGACGCACGCCCGCACTGGCCGTCGCAGGCGGGGTCGTGTACCTGATCGGCCTCGCCGCCGTGCTCGCGGTGCGCCGCACGCGGTGCTGATCACGCGAGCAGCGTGGTATCGCTCACGAGCGCAGCGCGGCCGGATGGATCCCCACCTCCGTGGCCTTCACGACGAACCACACGGCGTCGCCCGGGTGGACGTCCAGGTCGGCGAGTGCCGCCGTCGTGATCTCCGCGGCGATACCCGTACCCGACCGCACGAGCACCGTCGATCCCTGAGCCTCGAGTTCCGCGATCCTCACGCGCAGGGCGTTGCGAGGGCTCCCGTGCGGGGCATCGGTGTAGACGGCCACCGCCGACGGCGCGAAGACGGCGACGGCTGCCGTGCCCGGAACGCAGTCGTCGTGGACGCGACCGTGGACGACACCGTCCGCGGATTCCAGCGCGTCCTGTCGTACGGTTCCGGTGACGAGATTGGCCCCCGCGATGCGGGCGGCGAAGGCGCTGCGCGGTCGCGTCAGCACCCGGCGTACCGGTCCGTCCTCGACGATGCGGCCGGCCTCGATCACGATCACCCGATCGGCAAGTGCGAGCACGTCCAGCGGGTCGTGGGTGACGAGCAGGGCCGTGCGGCCACTGTCGCGCAGGACGCGCCGCAGCAACGACCGCAGCACCGGCGTCGCGGTGACGTCGAGCGCGGCCATCGGTTCGTCGAGCAACAACAGATGCGGCTCGGCCGCCAGGGCACGTGCGAGCGCGACCCGCTGTGCCTGTCCACCCGACAGTTCGTGCGGGCGGCGATCGGCGAGATCTGCCGCATCGACCTCCCGCAGCCATCTCTCGGCGCGGGCACGGGCCTCACGCCGGCCCACACCCGCACTACGCGGCGCGAACTCCACGTTGCCCGCGACGGTCAGGTGCGGGAAGAGCAGGGCCTGCTGGGCGAGCAGCACCACCGACCGGTCGTGCGGAGCCACAGCGACACCGGTCGCAGTGTCGGTGAGGACGCGGCCGTCCAGTTCGACGCGACCGCCATCGGGACGCAACAGCCCGGACACCACACCCAGGAGGGTCGACTTTCCGGCACCGTTCGGGCCGAGCACCGCGACGATCTCACCCTGCGCGACCTCCAGTTCGACGTCGACATGGCGAGCGGCCACCCGGGCCCGCACCGTGAGGCTCACAGCGGCCGCTCCTTCCGCCGCGAGTACACGGCCACGACGATCACGACGGCCACCAGGATCAGTACCAGCGACAGGGCGACGGCGGCGTCCGGATCGGTTTCCCGCTGCAGATAGATCTCGAGCGGCAGCGTGCGGGTCACGCCCTGCAGGCTGCCGGCGAAGGTGAGGGTCGCGCCGAATTCGCCCAGGGCACGGGCGAATGCGAGCACCGAACCCGAGACGAGACCGGGCAGCACGAGAGGCAGGGTGATGCGCCGGAAGACCGTCGTGGGGCGCGCCCCGAGCGTGGCCGCGAC
>NZ_AJVB01000091.1:0-11145 GCF_000278445.1 Rhodococcus sp. R1101 | reverse complement strand
CTGACCACCAAGTCGTACAGCGCGACCGTGCGTCTCGGCCAGAGCACCGTGACCGACGACGCCGAAGGTGAGACCGTCGCGACGGCGGACGCCACCCATGTGACCGACGAGCAGATCGCCGAGGCCGTCGCCGCGCTGACCGGCGACATCCAGCAGGTGCCCGCCAGTGTCAGCGCCATCAAGATCGACGGGAAACGTGCCTACGCCCGTATGCGGGAGGGGGAAACGGTCGAGCTGAAGGCCCGGCCGGTGACGGTCTCCCGCTTCGACGTCCGCGCACGCCGTGATGTGCCCGAGAACGGGTTCGTGGACCTCGACGTCGACGTGGACTGCTCGTCCGGCACCTACATCCGCGCGCTCGCACGCGATCTCGGTGCGGCCCTCGGAGTCGGTGGTCACCTGACCGTGCTGCGCCGCACGCAGGTCGGCCCGTTCGACCTCGGGCACGCCCGCACGCTCGAGCAGCTCGCGGACGATCCGACACCGAGCCTGGACATCGACGCGGCGGTACGCACCGCCTTCGAGTGCCGGACGATCAGCGACGAGGAAGCGGGTCTGCTCGCGAACGGCCGTTGGCTCGAACCCGTCGGACTGCGCGGTGTCTACGCTGCCGTCGACTCCCGGGGACGGGCAGCGGCGCTGCTCCAGGAGAAGGGCAGCCGCGCGTCGGCCGTCTTCGTGGTGCGGCCCGCCAACATGTGATCGGCCAGGCTCGCCACACGGACCGCGGGCTCGCAACACTGTCGGCCGGCGACGGTGTTGCGAGCCTTCTGCCGTTGGTGTGAGCCTGCCTGTGTTGCGAGCTCCGCCTGTGTTGTGAGTTCTGCCCCGGACCGGGTCAGACGAGCCAGATCGCCTCGGCCGCCGGGTGGCCGAGATCGATCGTGGGTCCTTCGGTCCTGCCGAGCCGAATCGAGATGGTGCCCGCGAAGTCTCGGCGTTCGAGCACGGTGATGTCGGTGTCCAGTGCGATGCCCACCTCGTCGAAGTAGCGCAACATGGCCGGGTCGGAGTCGGAGATGCGGGCCACCCGTCCGTGGTCGCCGTCGCGGAACTCGCTCAGGGCACGCGCCGGCGGTGAGGGGATCGTGCCGTCGGGTGACGGGATCGGGTCGCCGTGCGGGTCGCGTTCGGGATGGCCGAGTTTGGCGTCGATCGCCGCGACCATCCGTTCGGAGACGGCGTGTTCCAGGATCTCGGCTTCGTCGTGGACCTCGTCCCACCCGTAGTCGAGCTCGCGGACGAGGAACGTCTCGATGAGGCGGTGGCGGCGGACCATCGCCACCGCGGCCTGCCGCCCCTCGTCGGTGAGGGAGATCGCACCGTAGCGTTCGTGGTCGACGAGTCCCTGATCGGCGAGGCGGCGCACCGCTTCGGACACGGTGGACGCCGACACGCCGAGCTTCTCCGCGAGCAGCTTGGTCGAGATCTTGTCTCCGGACCACTCCTGGACCGTCCACATGATCTTGAGATAGTCCTGCGCCACCGAGGACAGCAGTTCGGTCGCGGTGGTCTCGTTACTCTCAGGCACGCGTCCAGCTTAGGTAACCGTCACCCGGGAATCACGCTCTCCGTCGGCTCGCTCGTCTTCACGCCCTCCGGCGGCCGGCGGCGCGTCACGAATCGGGTGACGACGCCCTGCCGCGGTGCGAACAGGTACGCGAGGGTGAAGACCACGGCCTGGGCGAGCACCACCACGCCGCCGGTCGCGGCGTCGGTGTAGTAGCTGGTGTACACACCGACCACCGACGCGATCACGGCGAGCACCGGCGCGATCACCAGCATCCGGGCCATCCGGTCGGTGAGCAGATATGCGGTCGCGCCCGGAATGATGAGCATCGCGACGACCAGGATCACCCCGACCGCCTGCAGCGCGCTGACGATGGTGACCGCCAGCAGCGACAGCAGCAGTGCCGACAACGCGGCGGGGGACAGGCCGAGCGTGTGTGCCTGGACGCGGTCGAAAGCGAACAGCGTCAGATCGCGGCGCTTCGCGACGAGCACGGCCAGGACGACGGCCGCCAGGATCGAGACCTGCCAGACGTCGCCCGTGGCGAGGCCGAGCAGGTTGCCGAACAGCACGTGGTGCAGGTCGATCTGGCTCGGGTTCTTCGAGATCAGCACCACGCCGAGGGCGAACAGCGTCGTGAAGACGATGCCGATCGTGGCGTCCTCCTTCACGCGGCTCGTTCCGCGGACGAGCCAGATCAACGCCACGGCGATCCCGGCGAAGACCAGAGCGCCGAGCGCGAACGGCACTCCTACCAGGTAGGCGAGCACGACGCCGGGCAGCACGGCATGCGAGACCGCGTCGCCCATCAGCGACCAGCCGATGAGCACGAGCCAGCAACTGAGCAGGGCGCACACGACGGTCGCGGCGACAGCCACGAGCAGCGCGCGCTGCATGAAGCCGTACTGCAGGGGTTCGATCAGCACGTCGATCATCGTCCGGCCTCCTGTGCGTATGTCTCCCGTGCGAGGTCCTCGGCTCGTCCACCGTTCACCGGTGGGGGAGCGCCGAAGGCGCGGGCGAGGTTCTCCGGGCGGAGAATTTCCTCGGGAGTGCCGTGAACGAGGACACGGCGCTGCAGTAGCACCGCCTCGTCGCACAGCTGCGTCAGACCCGCGAGATCGTGGGTGGCCACGAGGATCGCGTGGCCGCTCGCGGCCAGTTCGCGGATGACGGCGGTCAGTGCGTGCTCGGTGGTGGTGTCGACCCCCGCGAACGGCTCGTCGAGCAGCAGCAACGGCGAGCCCTGCGCGATCGCCCGTGCCACGAAGACACGCTTGCGCTGGCCGCCCGAGAGCTGCCCGATCTGACGGCCGGAGAGCGCGGTCATGCCCACGCGGTCGAGTGCGGCGTCGACGGCCTCGTGATCGGCGGGACGCGGTCGGCGCAGGAAGCCCTGGTGGCCGTAGCGTCCCGTCATGACGACGTCGCGCACACCGATCGGGAAGTTCCAGTCGACCGCCTCGGACTGCGGCACGTAGGCGACCTGTGTGCGGCGCCGCGCCGCGGCGGTGGTGGCCCCGCCGATGGTGACGCGGCCCGAGGTGGGCCGCACCAGACCCATGATGGTCTTGAACAGCGTCGATTTGCCCGAGCCGTTCGTGCCCACGAGTCCGCACACGCGGCCCGGTGCGAGCTTCAGGGTGACGTCCTGCAGGGCCAGAACGGTGTCGTAGCGCACCGTCAGGTCGTCGACGAACAGTGCAGGTGCGTCGAGTGTCGAGGTCATGAGCTCAGTCCTGTCGTGATGACGTCGATGTCGTGCCGGAGCAGATCGAGGTAGGTGGGCACGGGCCCGTCCGGCTCGGACAGCGAGTCGACGTAGAGGATCCCGCCGAATTCGGTTCCGGTGTCGGCCGCGACCTGCCGTTGCGCTTTGTCCGAGACGGTCGACTCGCAGAACACCGCGGGTACCTCGTTGGTGCGTACGAAATCGACGGTGCGCGCGATCTGCTGGGGAGTGCCCTGCTGCTCCGAGTTCACCGGCCACAGATAGGCCTCCTGCAGTCCGGCGTCGCGGGCGAGATAGCTGAACGCCCCCTCGCAGGTGACGAGTGCGCGCCGATTCGCGGGAACACCGTCGAGGGCGCTGACGAGTTCGGCGTGGAGACCGTCGAGTTCGGCGGTGTACGCCTCGGCGCGGGCCGCGAAGTCGTCCGAGTGCTCGGGCGCGAGATCGGCCAGTGCAGTGGCGATGTTGTCGACGTAGATACGGGCCGCGAGAGGGGACATCCAGGCATGGGGGTTGTACGGTCCCGTCGCCGCGCCCTCACCGATGGGCAGCGGATCCACACCTTCGCTCACGACCACGTGCTCGGCGTCGACATCGGTGACGAACTGCTCGAACCACCGTTCGAGACCGAGTCCGTTGTCGAGGATCAGGTCGGCGTCGGTCGCGAACCGCAGGTCGCCCGGCGTGGGCTCGTAGCCGTGGACCTCCGCTCCGGGCTTGGTGATGGACTCCACCCGCACGTGTTCACCGGCGATGTTCCGAGTCATGTCGGCGAGCACCGTGAAGGTGGTGAGGACCAGGGGGCGGTCGTCGGCGGAGCCTGTGGTCGAGCACGCCGCGAGGGTGGCGGCACAGGCGGTGGCCGCGAGAGCGGCGACCACGCGGCCGGCGTGGGAACGTACGGTGCATGTTCTGCGGGCTGTCGACAAAAAGTTAGGCACACCGAAATTATGCATTCGCACGGCCGTCAGCGTCACGCGGCCACGTCGTGGCACAGCCGAACGTGCCCTGCCCGCGCACGCGCCGTAGGCTGCCGATGTGCAGAGATGGCGAGGTCTGGACGAAATTCCCGCGGACTGGGGTCGGTGTGTACTCACGATCGGTGTGTTCGACGGTGTACACCGCGGCCATCAGCAGCTCATAGCGCGTGCCGTGGAAGCGGCCCGCGCGCGCGGCGTGGCCGCCGTGCTCATGACCTTCGATCCCCACCCCATGGAAGTGGTCCGCCCGGGTAGCCATCCCGCACAGCTCACCACTCTGGCGCGACGCGCCGAACTCGCCGAGGAACTCGGCATCGACGTCTTCTGCGTCATGCCCTTCACCCCGGAGTTCATGAAGCTCTCGCCGGAGCGGTATGCCCACGAGATCCTCGTGGAGCGCCTGCACGTGGCCGAGGTCGTCGTGGGGGAGAACTTCACCTTCGGGAAGAAGGCGGCCGGCACCGTCGACATGCTGCGCTCCATCGGCGAGCGTTTCGGGTTCGCGGTGCAGGGGCTCACGCTGGTCGCCGAGCACGCCGTGACGTTCTCGTCGACGTACATCCGTTCGTGCGTCGACGCCGGTGACGTCGCCGCGGCCGCGGACGCACTCGGGCGCCCGCATCGGGTCGAGGGTGTCGTCGTACACGGCGACGGTCGCGGACGCGGTCTCGGATTCCCGACCGCCAACGTCGCCCCGCCGATCTACGCGGCGATCCCCGCCGACGGCGTCTACGCGGCCTGGTTCACCGTGCTCGACTCCGGTTCGCCCGTCGACGGGCTGACCGCCGGTCAGCGCTACCTCGCGGCAGTCTCGGTGGGCACCAATCCCACCTTCTCCGGACGCAAGCGCACGGTGGAGGCGTTCGTCCTCGACGAGAAGGCCGATCTGTACGGCCAGCACGTGGCGGTCGATTTCGTCGAGCGGCTGCGGGGCATGGAGAAGTTCGATTCCGTGGAAGCATTGATCTCCGCGATGCACCGCGACGCCGAACGCGCACGACAGGTCCTCACGAACACCGCGTAGCGACGCCCGTGTCGTCGGAACGGATGAGACTGCATGGAGGATCGCCGCCGCCCCCGCCGTCTCTGATAGGCTCGACCGTCGGTGCGTGCTGCGGTTCGCGGTGGCCGTACCGGGCGGACTTCGTCCGTCTTCCGTCACGCGGACGTCAGTTGTACAGGAGTGACCCAGTGGCTCTGACCACCGACCAGAAGAAGCAGATCCTCGGCGAGTACGGCCTCCACGAGACCGACACCGGTTCCCCCGAGGCGCAGGTGGCACTGCTCACCAAGCGCATCGTGGACCTCACCGAGCACCTCAAGCAGCACAAGCACGACCACCACTCCCGCCGCGGCCTGCTGCTGCTGGTCGGTCGTCGCCGCCGCCTGCTGAAGTACGTCGAGAAGGTCGACGTCGAGCGTTACCGCTCGCTCATCCAGCGTCTGGGTCTGCGTCGCTGACGCGGACACGACACGACCTGATCTGCATTCGCTGATCTTTTCCGGCAGCCGACGGGGTACCCATTACACTGGGCCTCGTTGGCTGCCGGTGTTTGTGCCGGTTCGGCCGGCGACTTCCATCGCCTCCAGAGGTGATGATCCGTATGCACCGACGGTGTCGGTCCTCGGTAGTGACCTTCCGGTCCCGTCGGGTGTCGTATCCCGAATCCGCCGGAGGGTTTCGATCGACGACCGCCTCCGTGAGTCGGTGCGCAGCCGTGGCCACGGGGGTCGCGGCGCCCGCGTGGGTACGGCGAAGACGAAGAGGGAAGAGAAGACATACAGATGACAAGCACTACCGCAGTCGAGATCGACGAAGGGGTCTACGAGACCACCGCGACGCTCGACAACGGTGCCTTCGGCACCCGCACCATCCGTTTCGAGACCGGCCGCCTCGCTCGCCAGGCCGCCGGTTCGGTCGTCGCCTATCTCGACGACGAGACCATGCTGCTCTCCGCCACCAGTGCGTCGAAGCAGCCCAAAGAGCATTTCGACTTCTTTCCGCTGACGGTCGACGTCGAAGAGCGCATGTACGCCGCGGGTCGCATCCCCGGCTCGTTCTTCCGTCGTGAGGGACGCCCCTCCACCGACGCGATCCTCACCTGCCGTCTGATCGACCGGCCGCTGCGCCCGTCCTTCGTCGACGGACTGCGCAACGAGATCCAGGTCGTCGTCACGGTTCTGAGCCTGAACCCGAACGACCTCTACGACGTCGTCGCCATCAACGCCGCATCCGCGTCCACCCAGCTCGCAGGCCTGCCGTTCTCCGGCCCCGTCGGCGGCGTGCGTGTCGCGCTGATCACCTCCGACGACAACAAGTCGGGCCAGTGGGTCGCGTTCCCGACCGTCGAGCAGCTCGAGAACGCCGTCTTCGACATGGTCGTCGCCGGCCGGATCGTCGGCGGAGCCGACAACCCGGACACCGCCGACGTCGCGATCATGATGGTCGAGGCCGAGGCGACCGAGAACGTCATCGCGCTCGTCGACGGTGGTGCGCAGGCACCGACCGAGACGATCGTCGCCGAGGGCCTCGAGGCTGCCAAGCCCTTCATCGCCCGCCTGTGCATCGCGCAGCAGCAGCTCGCCGCTGCCTCCGCGAAGCCGACCGGTGATTTCCCGCTGTTCCCGGCCTACCAGGACGACGTGTACGCCGCGGTCGAGGCCGCAGCGTCGGAGAAGCTCGCCGAGGCGCTCACCATCGCCGGCAAGCAGGACCGCGACGACCGCACCGACGAGATCAAGGTCGAGGTGCTCGAGCAGGTCGCCCCGAACTTCGAGGGTCGCGAGAAGGAGATCGGCGCGGCCTTCCGCTCGCTCACCAAGAAGCTCGTGCGTCAGCGCATCCTGCGCGACCAGTTCCGCATCGACGGCCGCGGTGTCACCGACATCCGCGCGCTCTCGGCGGAGGTCGCCGTGGTGCCGCGCGCGCACGGTTCGGCGCTGTTCGAGCGTGGCGAGACCCAGATCATGGGTGTGACCACTCTCGACATGGTGAAGATGGCGCAGCAGGTCGACTCGCTCGGCCCCGAGACCAGCAAGCGCTACATGCACCACTACAACTTCCCGCCGTACTCCACCGGTGAGACCGGCCGGGTGGGCTCCCCGAAGCGTCGCGAGATCGGCCACGGTGCGCTCGCCGAGCGTGCCCTGATGCCGGTGCTCCCGAGCCAGGAGGAGTTCCCCTACGCGATCCGTCAGGTGTCCGAGGCCCTGAGCTCCAACGGCTCGACCTCCATGGGTTCGGTGTGTGCCTCGACCCTGTCGATGCTCAACGCCGGTGTGCCGCTCAAGGCTCCCGTCGCGGGCATCGCGATGGGCCTGGTCTCCGACGAGATCGAGCTCGAGGACGGTTCCCGCGAGACCCGGTACGTCGCCCTCACCGACATCCTCGGTGCGGAGGACGCCTTCGGCGACATGGACTTCAAGGTCGCCGGTACCAAGGACTTCGTCACAGCCCTGCAGCTCGACACCAAGCTCGACGGCATCCCCTCGCAGGTGCTCGCCGGTGCGCTCTCGCAGGCCCACGACGCCCGTGCCACGATCCTCGAGGTCATGGCGGAGGCCATCGACGCCCCGGACGAGATGAGCGAGTTCGCTCCGCGCATCACCACCATCAAGGTCCCGGTGGACAAGATCGGTGAGGTCATCGGCCCCAAGGGCAAGATGATCAACTCGATCACCGAGGAGACCGGCGCCAACATCTCCATCGAAGATGACGGCACCGTCTACGTCGGTGCGGCGGACGGCCCGTCCGCGCAGGCCGCGATCGACAAGATCAACGCCATCGCCAACCCGCAGCTGCCGAAGGTCGGCGAGCGCTTCCTCGGCACCGTGGTCAAGACCACGGCGTTCGGCGCGTTCGTGTCCCTGCTCCCCGGCCGCGACGGACTGGTGCACATCAGCAAGCTGGGCAACGGCAAGCGCATCGCCAAGGTCGAGGATGTCGTGAACGTCGGATCGAAGATCCGTGTCGAGATCGCCGACATCGACAACCGCGGCAAGATCAGCCTCGTCCCCGTCGAGGACGAGTCGGCCGAGGCCACTGCGACCGGCGAGGGCGCCGAGTCCTGATTCTCACCCGGCCGCCTGCCGGTTTCCGGTAGGCGCCTGAACTCGCACCCGTGGTGCCCGACATTCGTTCGGGCACCACGGGTGCGTCGTTTCCGGCCCGGCGACCACCGGGTGCCACGGCCGGACGTCGCGAAGGCGAGGATCTTCCGAAGTGCGTCCCCGGCACCGGCAGGAATGGTTTCCTGAAGGTGTGAGCACCGCCACTCCCGAAGGTCTCGGACGAGCGCAGGGCGCGAATCTGGCGTTGGCGACCTGGGTGTCCGCAATCAACTTCTGGGCCTGGAACATGATCGGGCCGTTGTCGACGACCTACGCCACCGACATGTCGCTCAGCAGCACGGAAGCGTCGATGCTGGTGGCTACACCGATCCTCGTCGGCTCCCTCGGCCGCATCGCGGTGGGAGCGATGACGGACCGGTACGGCGGGCGGGCGATGTTCATCGCCATCTCCCTGCTGTCGATCGTGCCCGTCGTCGCGGTCGGGTTCGTCGCTGAAGCGGGGTCGTTTCCGCTCCTGCTCGTCTGCGGCTTCTTCCTCGGTATCGCGGGCACCATCTTCGCCGTCGGTATCCCGTTCGCCAACAACTGGTACGAACCCGCCCGCCGGGGCTTCGCGACCGGCGTGTTCGGCGCCGGCATGGTCGGCACCGCGCTGTCCGCCTTCTTCACCCCTCGCTTCGTGAACTGGTTCGGGCTGGTGCCCACGCATCTGATCGTCGCGGGGGCCCTCGCGGTGACGGCGGTGGTGTGCATCCTCGTGATGCGCAACGCACCTTATTTCACCCCCAACACCGATCCGGTCCTGCCGAAATTGGCCGTCGCGGCGAAACTCCGCGTCACCTGGGAGATGTCGTTCCTCTACGCCGTCGTATTCGGCGGGTTCGTGGCGTTCAGCACCTACCTGCCCACCTACATCAAGACGATCTACGACTTCTCCACCGTCGACGCCGGAACACGCACCGCCGGTTTCGCGGTCGCCGCGGTCCTCGCACGGCCCGTAGGTGGAGCACTGTCGGATCGGGTGCCCCCGAAATACGTCGTGCTCACCTCGTTCGCCGGCACCGCGGTGATGGCCGTGATCGCGACCTTCAAGCCCCCGGCGGATCTGTGGTCGGCCGCCACCTTCATCACGCTGGCGATCTTCCTCGGCATCGGAACCGGGGGCGTCTTCGCCTGGGTGGCCCGGCGGGCACCCGCACATGCGGTGGGGAGCGTCACGGGCATCGTGGCCGCGGCGGGAGGGCTGGGCGGCTACTTCCCGCCTCTGGTGATGGGCGCCACCTACAACGCCGAGGACAACGACTACACGGTCGGTCTGCTCCTGCTCGCCGTGACCGCACTGGTGTGCCTGCTCTACACCGCGTTCCGCCTGCATGCCCACGAACCACCCCCGCGGGCCGCAGGCTCCGTGATCCGCGACGACCGTGAGGTACGTGAGGAGAAGCCGTGACGGACACCGCCGGAGTCGGGAACCGGATCGAGGAACTGCTCGTACGCAGCGGACGGTTCTTCACGTCCGGCGAGCAGTCCGCCGATACACGCACCGTCACCCGGCGGGGTGGTCGCGAAGGCGACATCTTCTACCGGGACCGCTGGAGTCACGACAAGGTCGTCCGGTCCACCCACGGGGTGAACTGCACCGGCTCGTGCTCGTGGAAGATCTACGTCAAGGACGGCATCATCACCTGGGAGACCCAGGAAACCGATTATCCCACAGTGGGTCCCGACCGGCCGGAGTACGAACCGCGGGGATGCCCGCGCGGCGCGGCATTCTCCTGGTACACCTACTCGCCGACGCGTGTGCGGTATCCGTACGCGCGGGGCCTGCTCGTCGAGATGTACCGGGAGGCCAGACAGCGGCTCGGCGATCCGGTACTCGCGTGGGCCGACATCCAGAGCGATCCGGAGCGCCGCCGGCGCTACCAGCGTGCCCGCGGTAAGGGTGGGCTGGTGAGGATCACGTGGGCCGAGGCCACCGAGATGATCGCCGCGGCCCACGTCCACACCATCGAGGTGTACGGTCCCGACCGGGTGGCCGGCTTCTCTCCGATCCCCGCCATGTCGATGGTCTCGTTCGCTGCCGGTTCGCGGTTCATCGAACTGCTCGGCGGCGTGATGACCTCGTTCTACGACTGGTACGCAGACCTGCCGGTGGCGTCGCCGCAGGTCTTCGGCGACCAGACCGACGTGCCGGAATCGGGGGACTGGTGGGATGCCTCCTACCTGATGATGTGGGGCTCGAACGTGCCGGTCACCCGCACGCCGGACGCGCACTGGATGACGGAGGTCCGCTACCGGGGTACCAAGGTCGTCTCGGTGAGCCCCGATTACGCCGACAACACCAAGTTCGCCGACGAGTGGATGCCGTGCGCGGCAGGTACCGACGGGGCCCTGGCGATGGCGATGGGACATGTGCTGCTGAACGAATTCTATGTGCAGCAGCGGGTTCCGTTCTTCGTCGACTACGTCCGCCGGTACACCGACCTGCCGTTCCTCGTGCGGCTCGAGGAACGCGACGGAAAGCTCGTGCCGGGCAAGAACCTCACGGCTGCCGACCTGGGGCACAGCGTCGAGAACGCGGCCTTCAAACCGGTCCTCCTCGACGGGGCGACCGACACGGTCGTCGTACCACCGGGCTCGCTCGGCTTCCGCTACGGCGACGACGGCGTCGGCAAGTGGAATCTCGAACTCGGCGACCTCGTCCCGGCACTGACGGTCGCGCCCGCCGGTGGGAGAGCGGGGGAGACCGCCACGGTGTACCTGCCGAGTTTCGACACCGTCGACGGCCACGGTGAGAGCATCGAACGGGGCGTACCGGTCCGTCGGGTCGGGGACCATCTCGTCTGCACCGT
>NZ_AJVB01000090.1:0-11254 GCF_000278445.1 Rhodococcus sp. R1101 | reverse complement strand
GCGAACGGACACCAGCGGGCAGGCTCGACCGCGACGATACGGTCGGCAGAAGGAGGTGCGGGTCCGTGCTGGACTTGCAGGCGGCTCGACGCGACACACCGGGATGTTTCGACCGGGTCTTCCTCGACAGCGCGGGATCGTCCCTGCCCCCGACGCCGGTGCTGGACACGATGCTCGCGCATCTGCGCCGTGAGGCCGAGGTCGGCGGGTACGTGGCGGCCGACGAGCAACTCGACGACCTGACCGCCGTGAAGACCTCGCTCGGTCGCCTGTTCGACGTACCGGAGACCTCGATCGCGCTGTCCGACGGTGCCTCGCGGGCGTGGACGTCGTTCTTCTACGCCGTGCCGCTGCGACCGGGCGACCGCATCCTGATCTCGCAGGCCGAGTACGCCGCGAACGCGATCGCCGCATTGCAGCGCGCGCGGGCCACCGGCGCCACCGTCGAGGTCGTGCCGTCCGATCCGTCCGGTCGCCTCGACGTCGAGGCACTCGAGGGGATGCTCGACGAACGCGTGCGACTCGTGTCCGTCGTCCACGCCCCCACCAACGGCGGACTGGTCAATCCCGTACGGGAGGTCGCCGACGCCGCGCACGCGGTCGGTGCGCTCGTACTGCTCGACGCGTGCCAGTCGGTGGGACAGCTACCGGTGAGCGTGCCCGAACTCGACGTCGACGCGCTGTCGGGCACCGGACGCAAGTGGCTCCGCGGTCCCCGCGGCACCGGCTTCCTCTACGTGCGGCCGCGGCTGGTGACCGAACTCGAACCGGCGGTGCTCGACCTGCACAGCGCTTCGTGGACCTCGCCCGACAGCTACGAGCTCGCGCCGGACGCCGCCCGCTTCGAGATGTGGGAGGCCGGGGTGGCAGCCCGGCTCGGGCTCGGTGCAGCCGTGGACTATCTCCTCGAGCTGGGGGTGGACGCCGTGGCCGAGGCGGTGGCCTATCGCGCCGGGCACGTGCGCGACGGGCTCGCCGGCATCGGCGGCGTGACCGTCACCGACCTCGGTGAGCGGCACAGCGGCATCGTCTCGTTCACCGTGGACGGACGCGACCCGCGGGAGGTCCGCGACGCCCTGGCCGAGCGGTCGGTGACGGTCACGGTCAGCGGTCGCAGTTCGACCCTGCTGGACATGACCGCGCGCGATCTGCATTCGGTGGTGCGGGCGTCACCGCACTATTTCGTCTCCCCCGCCGACGTCGACAGATTCCTGGGCGCGGTGCACGACCTCGTCCGTTCGTGAAGCCGCGCCGGTCACGCGCTGCTCGGCACCGGGGTCGACGACAGGGCTGTTTGTCCCGGCTCGATGTCGTCCGGTAATGTGGTTCGAGTTGTCTCGGCGAGGGTGAACCGCAATATCGCTGGATCACCGTGATCGACGCGGCTGCGACGGAAGCAATGTGCTCCCCGGTCGCACGTGTCGGATCCGTTCGTTCGAGAACACCCGACCACGAAGTGCCACCAGCGTAGGAGCCGTCACATCATGTCCGACGAGAATCGTCTCGTAGCCAGCGTCCGCACCGAGTTCGGCAAGGGTGCCGCACGCCGCGCCCGTCGCGCCGGCCAGGTCCCCGCCGTCCTCTACGGCCACGGCACCGAGCCCCGGCACCTCGGCCTCCCCGACCTCGAGTTCGCAGCCGTGCTGCGTGCCCACGGCACCAACGCCATCCTCACCCTCGACATCGACGGCGACGAGCAGCTCGCGCTGACCAAGTCGGTCGTCGTCCACCCGATCCGCCGCTACATCGAGCACGCCGATCTGCTGGTCGTGAAGAAGGGCGAGAAGGTCACCGTCGAGGTGCCCGTCGTCCTCCGCGGCGAGCCGGCCTCGGCGACCCTCGTCGTCAACGAGGTCAACACCATCAAGCTCGAGGCCGACGCCCTGAACATCCCCGAGGAGATCGTCGTCTCCATCGAGGGCGCCGAGCCCGGCACCCAGATCCTGGCCGGTGGCGTCGAGCTGCCCGCCGGCTCCACCCTCCAGGACGATCCCGAGCTGCTGCTCGTGAACATCGTCGAGGCTCCCTCCGCCGGTGCCCTCGAGGGCACCGAGGGCGACGCGGCGGCCGAAGAGGCCTCCGAGGAGGCCTGAGCCATCACCGGCTCCCGGTAAGTCACTCGTGCGGCGCGTCATCCCCCGGGATGGCGCGCCGCACGTCGTTCGAATGCACGGAAGGATCTGCACGTGGGCGACGACACCGCGCTCGTGATCGGTCTCGGCAACCCCGGGCCCAAGTACGAGAACACCCGGCACAACATCGGATTCATGGTGGCCGACGTGCTGGCCGGACGCGTCGGCGGCAAGTTCTCCGCGCACAAGCGCAGCAACGCCGACATCGTGCAGGCCCGGCTCGACGGCCGGCAGGTGATCGTCGCCGAACCCCGCACCTACATGAATCTGTCCGGTGGGCCGGTCGCCGCCCTGGCGAAGTTCTTCTCGGTCGAGCCCGCGAACGTGATCGTCGTGCACGACGAACTCGACCTGGACTTCGGGACGATCCGGCTCAAGCTCGGCGGTGGCGAGAACGGGCACAACGGCCTGCGGTCGATCTCGTCGGCGCTCGGCACCAAGGATTACCTGCGGGTGCGGATGGGCATCGGTCGCCCGCCCGGCCGGCAGGATCCCGCCGATTTCGTGCTCAAGCCGTTCTCGGCCACCGAACGCAAGGAACTCGACGTGTGGTGCGAGGAAGGGGCCGACGCCGTCGAATTGCTCCTGAAGCTCGGCCTCGAAGGTGCTCAGAACCGCATCCACTGACGGTGCGCGTCAGGCGCGTGTCAGCAGCGCCAGCGACGTACCGCGACGCAGCTTGCCCGAGGAGGTCTTCGGGATACTGCCGGGCCCGAGCACCGCGACGGTGCGGGGCCGCACGCCCACCTCGGCGACCACCGCGTGCACGATGTCGTGTTCGATGCGGCGCACCTCCTCCGGGCGGTCGGAGAGTTTGGTCTCCACCGCCACCGCGAACGATTCGCGCTTGTCCCCCGCGTCGAGCCGGATGGCCACGGCGTTGCCGGGACGCACCCCTTCGACGGTCCCCGCCGCTCGCTCGATGTCGGTGGGATAGATGTTGCGGCCGCCCATGATGATGACGTCCTTCACCCGGCCGCACACCACCACGAGCCCTTCCTCGGTGAAATAGCCCACGTCGCCGGTGTCGAGCCAGCCCTGCGCGTCCTGCGCGGACACGGGTCCGTCCACGGTGAGATAGCCGTGCGTGACGGCCTCGCCGCGCAACTGGATGATGCCCACACCGCGGGGCGGCAGCACCTGCCCGTCGCGGTCGACGACGCGCCCCTCGAGACCGGCCACGAGACGCCCGAGAGTGGGCATACGGCGCGCGTGGGGACGGGTGCTCGGCACGGCCATCCCACCTGCTTCGAGCAGGTCGGGATCCACCACGTCGAGCACCATCCCCCGCCCCGGATCGGGGACCGACACCGCGAGCGTGGTCTCGGCCATCCCGTAGGACGGGGCGAGGGCCGAGGGTTCGAGACCGAATCGCTCACCGGCGTCCGCGAGCGCCTCCATCGTGTCGGGGTCCACCGGCTCGGCGCCGTTCCACATCCAGCGCATCGACGACAGGTGAGCGAGCCGTCGGGCGCCTGCGACAACTTCCGGGCCAGCAGCGAGTACGCGAAATTTGGTGCAGCCGTAAGGGTTCCGCGGTACTTGCTGATCAGTTCCGCCCACAGGATCGGCGAGCGGAGGAAATCCAGCGGCGTCACCGACACGACCTCCGCACCCACCTGCATGGGGACGCTGAGGAAGGCCACCATGCCCATGTCGTGGAACAACGGCAGCCAGCTGACCATGACGTCGTCGTCGAGCGAGAACTTGACGCGGTCCATCATCGCCGTCGCGTTGGCGTAGAAGTTGCCGTGCGTGATCCGCACCGCCTTCGGCGAACCGGTGGACCCGGAGGTGAGTTGCTGCAGCACGATGTCCGATTCCGCGGTGTCCACGGGATCGACCGGATTTCCTTCCCGCATCCGCTCCACGGTGACGACGGAGATGCCCCGTTCGCGCAGCAGCGACTCCGCGATCTCGAAGGGTGCGCCGAGGACGACGGCGCGTGCGTCGATCATCCGCAGGACCACCTCGGTGTCGCGCGACCACGACTGCAGATCGGTCCGCGGGGTGGGCTGGTGCAGCATCGTCACACTGCCGCCGCGCATCCACACCGCCTGGCAGACCGGGGCGATGTCCACGGGCTGTCCTGCGAGGACACCCACCGAGTCGCCGGGGCCGATACCTGCGGCAGCCAGGGCACCGGCCATACGGCGGGCCTGCCGGTGGATCAGTCCCCAGTTCTGCCGCAGCGGCGCATCCGGTTCGCCGGTGACCAGAGCCCCGGAGTCCGATTCCGCCGTCGCATACATCTCCTCGGTGAATCTGCTCACGACCCGCTCCTCGTCCGGTGGTGCACGACCTCGATCAAGATCCGGTAGTTGCACATCAGCGTGCGCCTCCGAGGGGTGGGCATGGGGCCACCTTCGGGAAACGTGATCGAATCTGGCGGAAATCGACACCGAATCGCCGAGTAACATGAACGAGTCGGCGGCGATAGCGCCCCTACTCCCTGCCCCCTTCGAGAGGTTTTTCCCGTTGAGCACCCCGCACGCTTCGGCCGACAGTCAATCCACCGGCACGATGGAGCCTGCGCAGTCTTCCGGCGCCCCGAAGCCCGCATCCGCGAAGGAGGTCCGTGCCGAAGCCGAGCGCAGACGCACCTTCGCCGTCATCTCGCACCCCGATGCCGGTAAGTCGACGCTCACCGAGGCGCTCGCCCTGCACGCGAAGGTCATCTCCGAGGCCGGTGCGGTCCACGGCAAGGCCGGCCGCAAGTCGACGGTCTCCGACTGGATGGAGATGGAGAAGGCCCGCGGCATCTCCGTCAGTTCCACCGCCCTGCAGTTCAACTACACGCGCTCGGATGTCGCGGGCACCGACGACGAGATCGTCAACGTCGTCAATCTCGTCGACACCCCCGGCCACTCCGACTTCTCGGAGGACACCTACCGGGTCCTCACCGCCGTCGACGCCGCCGTCATGCTCATCGACGCGGCGAAGGGTCTCGAGCCGCAGACCCTGAAGCTGTTCCAAGTGTGTCGCCACCGGGGCATCCCCGTGGTCACCGTCATCAACAAGTGGGACCGCCCCGGCCGGACGCCGCTGGAGCTGCTCGACGAGATCGACGAGCGCATCGGCCTGACGCCGACCCCCCTGTTCTGGCCCGTGGGCATCGCCGGTGACTTCCGCGGTCTGCTGCGTCGAGGCGAGGACGGCGCCCCGGCCGAGTACATCAAGTTCACCCGCACCGCCGGTGGCGCCAGGATCGCACCCGAGGAGCATCTGTCCGCCGACGAGGCGCTCGCTCTCGAGGGCGACACCTGGGTCGAGGCCGCCGAGGAGTCCGAACTGCTCTCGGCCAACGGTCAGGACCACGATCAGGAGATGTTCCTCGCGGGACAGACCTCGCCGGTGATCTTCGCGTCGGCGATGCTCAACTTCGGCGTGCGGCAGATCCTCGACACCCTCGTCACGCTCGCACCGCCGCCGCGGGCCCGCGTCACCGTCGACGAGACGCCCCGCGAGGTCGACGACCCGTTCAGCGCCGTGGTGTTCAAGGTGCAGGCAGGGATGGACACCGCCCACCGCGACCGGCTCGCGTTCATGCGTGTCGTGTCGGGCGTCTTCGAGCGCGGCATGGTGGTCACGCACGCGCAGACCGGAAAGCCCTTCGCCACCAAGTACGCGCTGACCGTCTTCGGCCGCGAACGCTCCACGGTGGAGAACGCCTATCCCGGCGACGTCGTCGGTCTGGTCAACGCCACCGCGCTGGCGCCGGGCCACACCCTCTACGTCGAGAAGAAGGTGGAGTTCCCGCCGATCCCCTCGTTCGCCCCCGAGCACTTCGCGATCCTGCGGGCCGAGAGCGCCTCGAAGTACAAGCAGTTCCGCAAGGCCGTCGACCAGCTCGACTCCGAGGGTGTCGTGCAGATCCTCCGCAACGACATCCGCGGCGACGCGTCGCCGGTGATGGCGGCCGTGGGTCCGATGCAGTTCGAGGTGGTCGCCGCGCGGATGAAGGCCGAATACAACGTCGATCCGAGGATCGAGAACCTCGGTTACACGCTCGCGCGTCGCACCGACGCGGCCTCGGCCGACGAATTGAACCGCCAGCGCGGCATCGAGGTGTTCACCCGGTCGGACGGTGTACTCCTCGCGCTCGTCAGCGACAAGTGGCGGCTGCAGTACATCCTCAAGGAGATGCCGGAACTGACCCTCGAACCGCTCGTCGCCGCGACCGACTGAGCGTCCCGGCGATACCGGGCGGGTAGTGCGTCCAGCGGATTTTACTGATACTTTCCCTTCCGTCGATCCGACGTATTCGGGTGGAATCAGGAGTTGTGTCGATGAACGACGACGTACCGGCCGCAGCCGGCGAGGACCGGCCGTCCGGTAGGACGGCGGATGCGAGCAGACGATCCGGACGCGCGAAGCGCTCGGGGACCTTCGTCTACCCGCTGCCGAGCACTCCCCTCCCGAGCAGTACCCCACTGACGAGTACGCCGGATACCGGAACACACCGCACGAGGGACGCATCGTCGCTCGAAGGTGACCCGGCCGGCGGGGTGGGCGCCGGCAATTCCGAGGAAGGAACGACCCTGGTGAGCAGCACCGGCACGAACGGCTCCGCGAGTGGGCCCGCCACTACCACGACGACGGCCACCGAGAGCCTCGGCACCGTCACCGCGCCGAGCCCGGTCCTGTCGCGGCGCAATTCGATGGGCGTGGCGTCGGTGCGCATCGCCGCGCGACTCGCACAGAACGAACTGACCTCGCGCGACTCGCGCAACACCGGCTCGCACGGCGACCCGATAGCGGACGACGACGAACTGCTCACGCTGCTCGGCGAGTACCTGCTGGCCGGCGGTCTCGAGAAGCCGGAGATCCACGCGACTCTCGGTGGGCAGCCCATCGTCGTCGACCTGCAGGTACCGCAGCGCCGCGCCCGCTAGAGCGAACAGAGCAGCCGGGCGGGCTTATCGGTCGCCGAACAGAGCGGCGATCGCCACCGGGTCCACATCCTCGAGAGCCGCAGGCGACCAGCGCGGATCGCGGGTCTTGTCGACGAGGACGGCGCGCACGCCTTCGGCGAAGTCCGGGGTCGCGGCGACCCGCACGGCCACGTCGAGTTCGCGGGCGAAACACTCCTCGAGGGTGCTCTCCGCACCGCGGCGCATCAGTTCGGCCGTGGCCCACACGCTCGTCGGCGACAACGACCGCAGCGCCGTGCGGGTCTGCTCGGCCCACCTCGCGTCGATGTCGGTGAGAACGTCGAGGCGGCTCACCATATCGAGCACCGTCCCGTCGCCGAATACCATCTCGATGTCGGGGAAGCGTTGCGCCAGGGACGATTCGGGAGTCGGTTCGACGAACTCGTCGAGGGCGTCGCGCCACCGGCCCGCGCGGATGCGGTCGGTGAAATCGTCGATGCGTGCGCTGGGCACGTAGTGCGTGGCCAGGCCGACGGCCAGCGCGTCGCCGGCATCGATACGGGCACCGGTGAGACCGAGATACATCCCCACCGCGTCGCAGCGCGCCGTGGTGCCGCGCAGTCGCGGGAGGAAATGGCTGGACCCGATGTCGGGGACGAACCCGATCGCCGTCTCGGGCATGGCCATGGTGGTCTTCTCGGTGGTGACACGCACCGCGCCGTGCACCGAGATGCCGAGGCCGCCGCCCATCGTGACGCCGTCGAGGACCGCGAGATAAGGCTTGGGGTAGGTGGCGACGAGTTCGTCGAGACGGTACTCGTCGGCGAAGTACTCCCGGACGGTGTCGAAGTGTCCTTCCAGGGCCACCTCACGCACCGGTTTGACGTCGCCACCGGCACAGAACGCACGGTCGGACGTGCTGGTGACCAGCACTGCCGTGACGGCCGGGTCGTCGCGCCAGGCGAGAAGCGACGAACGGACGTCGCGGATCATCGACCGGTCGAGCGCGTTGAGCGCACCGGGACGGTCGAGTTGCACTTCGCCGACTCCGTTGGCGACGCGTGTGCGGATGAAGGACTCGTTCACGGGCGGGAGCCTACCGGTCACGGATGAAGTTCTTCGGCGACCCATCGATCCCCCTTCCGCCGGTAGCGATGACGCAGGTGCCGCCGGCCGGGATCCGCCTGCCAGAACTCCACGGTCCCGGCGGCGACGCACCACGCGGTCCAGTGCGGTGAGACGAACTCGGGATCGTGTTCGAGCGCGGTCAGACGTTCCTGCACGAGACGGTCGTACTCGGCGGGCTCGGCAAGGACCTCGCTCTGGCGGCCCGTGGACGCCACGGCGCGGGCGAAGACCGACCGTTCCCGGAAGTCGCGGGCACACACCTCCGGTGAGCCGACCAGGACGGGCCCACGCACGCGGACCTGCCGGCCGAGTTCACGCCAGTACACGGTGAGCGCGGCGGCCGGCGTCGTCTCGAGCTGGCGCCCCTTCGGCGAGCGGTCGTCGCCGGAGAACCACCAGCCGTCGTCGGTGACGTCCTTGATCAGCAGCGTGCGTGCGTCGGGCATCCCGGACGGGTCGACGGTCGACAGGGTCGCGGCGTGCGGCTCGGCGATGCCGGCCTCGACGGCGTCGGTGAGCCATCGAAGGAAGGTTTCCTGCGGCGTCGGTGCCGGATCGAACGACGACGCGGACGCCACTGGTTCGGACGCCGCAAGGGCGGGCAACGCCCGGATCCAGCCGCGGGTGTCGGGAAACTCACTGCGACGCGCGATCTCGCTCATCGCCGCATGGTACCGGTGCGGGACGGGGGCGGTTCACTCCCGAGGGGGCGGGAGCTTGCCGGTCAACGGACCGACGAGCATCCAGCGATGCCCGAAAGGGTCGAGCAGGGTGGCGTTGCGATGGCCGTGGGCCTCGTTGATCCACCTCTCGACCGAACCACCGGCCAGCCGGGCGCGAGTGAGCACGGCGTCGGTGTCGGCCACCTCGAGCATCAGACTCACCGAGACCGCTCCCTCCTGCGGCGCAGTGAGTCCGAGTTCCGCGAATTCGTCTGCCAGATAGATCATTCCGCTGGGGAACCGGAGCTCGGCGTGGCCCACACGACCGTCGTCCATGACGACCGGCTCGGCGGTCAGCGAGGCCTCGAAGACCCGGGTGTACCACTCGATCGCGTCGTGCGCCCGCGGCACCGTCAGGTAGGGCAGCGCACCCGGGCGCGGGAAACCACCGGAGGCTTCGGAGAACATCTCGCCGCGCCTTCTCAGGACGCTTTCGGCTGCTGCAGCATCGCCCACCGGTTGGTGGTCAACCGGACCGACGTGGAGTCGCCCATGCATGTGACCGTCTCCCAGTTCCGCTGATATCCGGTGCGGCTGATCCGCCAGCATCCGTCGTCGTCCAGGCTGTAGCGATCGTGGTAGTAGGCCGAGCCGCGCAACAGCATCCCGTCCTCGGGGATGATCACGGTGTCGGACAACAACCACACCCCGGTGGCGCTGCGGCCGTCGTCGGCGATGTCGATCTCGGGATGGGAGCATGTGTGCTCCGTGATCAGACGTGTGCCCAGCGTGTTCTCGAGGAAACCGATGAAGGCGTCGCGCGAGTCGAAAACGAGATGCTCTCCGTAGACGGCGTGCGCGTCGGGGGTCAGAGTGTTCGCGAGTTCGTCCCAGTCCTTCGTGTCGAGCGCTCGCGCATAACGGTATTTGAGCCGCGTGATCTCCGCTACCGCCTGCACATCCATCGTCGGCCTCCCATTGGGACCCCCCTCTGCGAGTATTCGAATTCCAGGCTAGCCCGGAAGACCTGTGCAGACGGCAGGAATCACACTGTTACCAGGTCTCACTCGGTCGCGATTCGGTCACGGGAGCACTCCTCGGTCACTGCTCCGGACGGCGCAGTGCGCGGATGGTCGCGTCGACGACGAGTTCGGCGTACTCGACGTCGACGCCTTGGTCCGGCGTCGTCAACGCGAACAGGGCGTGACTGAGCACGGTGCCGGTGACCATCTCGAGCAGTAGTGTCGCCGAGGTGTCGGCGGGGAGCTCGCCGCGCTCGACGGCCCGGTGCACGATCGTGCGGGCCGCGAGTACGCGGCTGCGGTTGAGCGTGAGGGTCAGCCGGGCGAGCAGTTCGGGATGGGCGCGGGCGTCGAGTGCCACGCGCAGGCTCACCAGACCGGGGGTGGTCCGGTAGCCGCGCAACAGCTGCCGGGCGAGTTCGACGAGATCCGATCGGAGCGCGCCGGTGTCGATCGGGACGGGCAGCGGGCTACGCGCCTCCAGCGCCTGAACCAGAAGGTCGTCCTTGCTCGACCACCGGCGGTAGAGGGCGGCGCGACCCACCCGCGCACGCCGCCCGACGGCGTCGAGCGTGAAGCCACGCCAGCTCGTTTCGGAATACACCTCGAGCACGGCGTCGAACACGCGGTCCTCGAGATCGGCGTCGCGAGGACGGCCGCGGCGCCGCGGGGCGGGTACTTCGGTCACGTCGGGTAAGTGTGCCAGACCACTCCTCGATTTACAGACTGAAACAGTCCGCATTAAGCTGGCGGCGCCCTCCTCCCCCAGAGCAGACCGAAGGAACACCATGACCGACCCCACCCGGGTTCCCGTCGTGATCGGCGTCGGCGACCTGCGCTCCGGCCGTGCCGGTGCGCCCGCCGACCCGCGTGAACCGCTCGACCTCATCCACGAGGCCACCCTCGCCGCAATCGCCGACACCGGTGCCGATCTCGCGACGCGGATCGACACCATCCACGCGATCAAGACCGCGAGCTGGGACTACGACGACCTGCCGGGTCTGCTCGCCGAACGCCTCGGCGCCGCACCCCGGCACACGTCGACGAGCCCGATCGGCGGCCACTGGCCGGCGGCCCTGCTCGACCGCATCGGCCACGACATCGCCGCGGGTACCAGCACCGTCGCGCTGCTCGTCGGCGGCGAGGCGCAGGCCTCGGTGACCAACTCGTACAAGGCCGGAACGGATCCGGCCGCGCTCGGATGGACCACCGCTCCGGGCGGCCCCACACCGATCGGCAGCGAGGATCTCGGCAGCCCAGCGATGCAGCGTGCCGGCATGATCGTCCCCACGCGGGTCTACCCACTGTTCGAGAACCGGCTCAGTCACGATCTCGGGCACTCCCGCGAGAAATCGCTCGACTGGTCGGCGACCCTGTACGCCGCCTTCTCGGAGTTCGCCGCCGAGAACCCGGCATCCTGGAGCCCGGAGCGACGT
>NZ_AJVB01000089.1:0-11331 GCF_000278445.1 Rhodococcus sp. R1101 | reverse complement strand
ATCGGGTGGCCTGCACATCGAGAACTACGCGAACGCCGTGTCCGAATGGTCCGGCGGCAAGATCACGTTCGACATCGTGTACTCGAACGGCATTGCCTCACCCACCGAGGCCGACGACGCCGTCCTCGACGGCCGGCTCGATCTCGCGCAGGTGATGGGGGCATACGAACCGCAGGAGTATCCGGCCACTTTCGCCCTGAACAACGCCAGTGTCCTGTCGGACAACAGCGTGATCGTGGGAACGCTGTCGTCCAATGCATGGCCGGTCGACGTGGCCTTCTCGACCCTGGAGATCATGGACGAGTACGACGATCACGGACTGAAACTTCTGCTCCCGTCGTTCAACTCGGGGTCGATCGCGTTGATCTGCAACCAGGACCGCAACGAACTCGGGGAGCTGAAAGGTCAGTCCATCGCGTCCGGTTCGGCGACTCTCGGAACCCAGGTCACCGCGCTCGGCGGAAACCCGGTCTCGATCGGATACACCGAGTACTACGAGAGTCTGCAGCGCGGGGTGGCTGCGTGTGCTGCGACCACGCTGACCGCAGGCATGATTGCGGGGATCATGGAGGTTGCCCCGCATGTCGTGATCGATCCCGAGGCAGGATTCGCCAATACCGCAGGCGCGCTCGCGATGAACGCCGATGTCTGGAACGATCTTCCGCTGGTCGCTCAACAGCTGCTGTGGGATCGGCTCGACGTGTTCGTCGAGGGAAGCCTGAACAAGATCTGGGACGGCACAGTGGACGCATCCGCGACGATCGCGCAGTTCGGCGGTTCCGCGCAGACCTTCGCGGACGATGCTCGCGAAGCACTGAAGGCGAAGAACGAGTCGATCGTCGCGAACCTGGCGACGACCGCACCGGGCGGTGAGGAGTTCGTCGAGCGGGTGCGTGAGAGGGCCGCGGCGTGGCGCACCACCGTGGCCGATCTCGGATACGAGAACACCGTCGACTACGGCGGTTTCGCAGAGTGGTACAGCCCCGAGGCACTCGACGTGACCGCCTTCGTCGATGCGCTGTTCGACGAGGTGATGGTCGCACATCGGCCTTCGTGACGGATCTCGCGGATCGTAGCGAAACGGGCCCGGAAGCAGGTTGCTTCCGGGCCCGTTCGCCGTACTCGCCGGATCAGGGGGTGTAGGGGTCGGCCCTGGTGATGGGGGGAGCGGTCTTCCAGTCGGGTAGTCCCAGCTCGGGCGTGCCGACCACAGCCTTGCCACCGGAGAGATGGGTCCACTGCGCATGGTTGAGCTGGTGGATCGTGAAGCACGCGTCGAGTGCGTTGCTGAAACCCATCGCGTCCTGGCTCTGGTTGACCGATTCCTTGACGAGCATCGCCGCCATCGTCGGTACCCGTGCGATGCGGCGCGCGAACTCGAGGGTCTTCTCCGTGAGATCGTCCGCCGGGAAGATCTTGCTCACCATGCCGAGCGCGCGGGCGTCCTCGGCGTCGAGACTGTCTCCGGTCAGAAGCAGTTCTTTCGCCTTCCTGGGGCCGAATTCCCAGGGATGACCGAAGTATTCGACGCCGCACATGCCGAGCCGGGTGGCGACGACGTCTGCGAACTGGGTGCCTTCGGCGGCCACGATGAGGTCGCACGCCCAGGTGAGCATGAGCGCTGCGGAGAAGACGTTGCCGTGCACCTCGGCGATGGTGATCTTGCGGAGATCGCGCCAGCGACGGGTGTTCTCGTAGAAGTAGTGCCACTCCTGGTGGAAGCGGGATTCGACGGCGTCCTTGGTGCCGCCGGTGCACGCGTAGGACCAATGCTGGTCGGGGCCGGGGTTCCGCTCGGCCAGGTAGTCGGGGCTCCCGAGGTCGTGCCCGGAGGAGAAGACCGGGCCGTTGCCGGCCAGGATCACCACGCGCACGTCGTCGTCCGCCTCGGCTCGCAGGAAGGCCGCGGTGAGTTCGACGAGCAGGCCCCGGTTCTGGGCGTTGCGGTACTTCACGCGGTCGAGCACGATGCGGGCGATGGTGCCTTCGTCGTGGGTTTCGTAACGAAGGTACTTGTACTCGGTGACGGAACGGGGGTCGGTGGTCACGAAGATTCCTTCCGGAAGGTGTCAGACGACGTGAGACGAACGGGAGGTCGGAGCGATGCAGGTAGTGGCGACCAGTCGCAGCGCTTGGTCGAGCAGGGCCTGGGAGACCGCGTGGAAACGCGCTCCGAGCGCTTCGTCGGTCTTTCCGGCACAGGCGCGCGCGTGGGTGCCTTCGAGGATGATCGCGAGCCGGTAGCAGGCGAGAACCTGGTACCAGTCGAAGTTGCTCATGTCGCGACCGCTCGCTTGTCCGTACCGGGCGACGAGTTCGTCGCGGGAGGGCAGTCCGTCGAGTTGCTGCGCGAGTCCCTTCGTGCGGGACTCGCTCGGGTCGGGCCAGGTCGCGAGCAGGTGGCCGAGGTCGAGGAGGGGGTCGCCGACGGTGGCGAGTTCCCAGTCGACGATCGCCGCGACCGCAGGTGACTCGCGCTCGAACATCACGTTGCCGAAGTGGAAGTCGCCGTGGATGATTCCTTTGCTCCAGGTGGCGGGCCGGTGCTCGTCGAGCCATCGGCCGATCTCGTCGACACCGTCGAGTTCGGGACCGGGCCAGCCGTCGAGTTCGTGGTAGGAGTCCAGTTGCTTACGCCAACGGCCCACCTGTCGTTCGATCCATCCGTCGGCGCGGTCGAACTGTTGTTGCCCGAGGACGGTGGGGTCGACGCTCCCGAGGGCTGCCGCGGCGTCGGCGAGGGCGAGTCCCATGGCGTGCTGCATCTGCGGTGACGATGCGTGTGGTTCCGGAACCTCGGTGGTCGCGGTGAATCCGGAGACCGCTTCCATGACGAAGAAGCAGAAGCCCATCGTTTCGGTGTCGTCGCAGGACGCGACGAGTCGGGGATGGGGCACGGTGCTGCCTGCGAGGGCGGTGAGGATGCATGCCTCCCGCCGCATCGTCTCGTCGCTGTTGGCGCGTTTGTGCAGCGGGGGCCGCCGGAACACGTAGTCGTGTCCGTTCCGCGTGAAGCGGACCAGGATGTTCTGGGTTCCGCCGGTGAGGCCTACGACGTCGGTGATCGGCCCGGTGCCGACACCTCGGTCGTCCAGCCAGGACGTCAGGGCTGCGACGTCCACGTGGGCGCGGTCGCTCATCGGTGCCACCTCGTGTTTCGTGTCGAGTTCCGGATCTCGGGCCAGGAACGGGTTGTACAGGCGAGTGACCGGGGACACTCGATGGGCACTCTACACATCCATATCAACCATTGTCATGATTAGCTTCACATTAGGGCTCATGATTGTTAGAGTTCACCTCACGACGCCCGGCCGGCTCGACAGCGCACCGGCGGGAAGCTCTCGAACTTCCGAAGCGCGGCCGTTCACGCGCCGGTAGAGCAGCGTCGTGGACAAGCCGGTCGCTCTCATCCAGGTGGTGCAATGGGTATCGAAATGGTTCTCGACATGGCGACCTCGGTCGTACCGGACCGAGTGGCGGTGGGTCCCCTCGAATCGGGGCTGACCTATCGGCAGCTCGACGAACTGACCTCCGGAGGTGCCGAGTTCGTTCGCAAACACGGCGCCGCCCACCTGGTCTTCGTCGGTGTCAACAGCCCCGTCCTGCCTGTGCTCACGTTCGCAGCGGCGAAGGCGGGCATCCCTATCGCGCCTCTGAACTACCGGCTCACCGCAGGCCAGTTGAACGACCTCGTCGCACAGCTCGATCGGCCGCTGATCGTCGCCGACCCCGCTTACCGGGACGCACTGCGCGGAGCGGCCGATGTCGTGCTCACCGGCGACGAGTTCCTCGAAGCCGCCCGCGCCGCCGGCGCCGGCAGCCCCGAACCGTCCTCCGACGACGGAACTGCGGTGGTGTTGTTCACCTCGGGGACGACCTCCGCGCCCAAGGGAGTGCTGCTCCGGCACCACCACCTCACCTCATATCTGTTCAACACCGTCGAATTCGGTTCCGCCGGTGAGGAACAGGCGACTCTGGTCAGCACCCCGCCGTATCACATCGCGGGCATGGGTGCCGTCCTGAGCAACATCTACGCGGGACGCCGGATGGTGTACCTGCCGGACTTCACGCCCCAGGGCTGGCTCGATCTCGTGCGCACCGAGGGCATCACGAGCGCGATGGTCGTGCCCACGATGCTCGCTCGCGTCGTCGACCACCTGGGCGGTGAACCCGCCCGTACCCCGACCCTCGCTTCCCTCGCCTACGGTGGGGCACGGATCTCGCAACCCGTGCTCGAGCGCGCACTCGCCGCCTTCCCTGAGACCGGGTTCGTCAACGCCTACGGCTTGACCGAGACCAGTTCCACCATCGCCGTTCTCGGACCCGACGATCATCGCGAGGCGCTGTCCGACGAGTCCATCAGGGACCGGCTGTCGTCGGTGGGACGCATCGTGCCCGGCATGGAGGCCCAGATCCGCGCGGAAGACGACATCACCGTCCTCGCCGACGGCGAGACCGGACTGCTGTGGGTGCGGGGGGCGCAGGTCAGTGGCGAGTACATGGGGAAGGGGTCGGTGCTCGACGAGGCCGGCTGGTTCCCCACCCGTGACCGCGCCCGCATCGAGGACGGTTTCCTCTACATCGGAGGACGCGTCGACGACACCATCATCCGCGGCGGTGAGAACATCGCACCCGCCGAGATCGAGGACGTGCTCGTCCGGCACGACGACGTACGCGAGGTCGCCGTCGTCGGTGTACCGGACGACGAATGGGGAGAACGGATCTGCGCCGTGATCGTTCCCGTCGGCGACGATCACGCGCAACCCGAGCAGGTGCGGGCCTGGTGCCGTGAGCGTCTGCGGGGTTCGCGTACCCCCGATGACGTGGTCTTCGTCGACGAACTGCCCAAGACGCCCACCGGAAAGCTGGTTCGCCGGGATCTGATCACGCAGATCACCGCAGCCGGCCCGGTCTGAATCGAGACCCCTGTGCCGTCCGAACTCACCCGCCAGTGGGTCCTTCGCTCCCGTCCGAAAGGTCGGCCGAGCGCGGAGGACGTCGAACTGGTCGATGCCACGCTGCCTCCGATCACCCGCGGATCCGTGCTGGTGGAGAACCTCGTCATGTCCGTCGAGCCGTACATGCGCGGCAGGATCGGTGGTGAGGCCACCTATGCCGAGCCGTACCCGCTCGACGAACCGATGCTCGCGCCCACGGTCGGCCGGGTCGTCGAGACCACCGATCCCGCGATGCCGGAGGGTGCCCTCGTGCTGCACGAACACGGATGGCGCAGCCACGCCGTGGTGCCGGCCGAGCAGTGCCGCATCCTCCGGGACGACGGTCTCGGTCCCGCCGACCATCTCGGTCCGATGGGGATACCCGGGATGACCGCCTGGATCGGATGCGAACGCATCGCCCGGATCGAGACCGGGGACGTCGTGTTCGTCTCCTCGGCCGCCGGAGCCGTCGGATCCGTCGCCGTGCAGATCGCGAAACTGCGCGGTGCCACCGTGATCGCCAGTGTGGGCAGCCCCGAGAAGGCGGACGTGGCACGTGCACTCGGTGCCGATGCCGCCTTCGACTACCACGACGGCCCGGTGAAAGACCTGCTGCGGACGGCGATGGAAGAGGTCGGCGCGTCGGCGTTGAGCGTCTACTACGACAACGTGGGCGGCGAACACCTCGAGGCCGCGATCCGTGTGATCGACGATCATGCGCGCATCGTGCTGTGCGGCATGCTCAGCATCTACAACTCGGCCACACCACAGCCGGGACCGCGCAACCTCATCAAGCTCGTCTGGAGACGCGCCCGGATGGAAGGCTTCCTTCTCCGGGACCACCTCGACGCGCGCGACGCCTTCGAGGAACAGATGTCCGGATGGCTGCGATCCGGAGCGATCCGGCCCGTACACACCGAGTTCCCGGGCGGGATCGACGGCGCATGGGACGCCTTCCTCGGGATGCTCGACGGCCGGGCGACCGGGAAGGCCGTCGTACCGCTCGTCGCCACCACCGATCCCGGTGCCACACGTGAAGCGGGCGGGAACGGACTGCCCGAGAAGGAGAGGACACGATGACCGATCGCACACTTCCGTTGGAAGGCAAGGTCGCCCTCGTCACCGGCGGGAGCCGGGGGCTGGGTCGCGAGATGGTGCTCGCATTCGCCGCGGCGGGGGCCGACACCGTCATCGTCAGCCGCAAGATCGACAGTTGCGAGAAGCTCGCCGCCGAGGTCCGCGAGACCACGGGGCGCAGGGCGCTGCCGGTGGCCTGCCACGTCGGCGACTGGGATGCCCAGGAGACACTCGTCGAACGGGTCTACGCCGAATTCGGTCGGATCGACATCCTGATCAACAACGCAGGCATGTCACCGCTGTACGACTCGCTCGAGTCGGTCACGGAAGCTTTGTTCGACAAGGTCTTCGACGTCAACCTCAAGGGTGCGTTCCGTTTGACGACGCTCGTGGCACCGCGCATGGCCGAGGCCGGGGGCGGTTCGATCGTCAACATCAGTTCCATCGCCTCGGAGCGGCCTACCCCCGGCGACCTGCCCTACGCCGCCGCGAAGGCCGGCTTGAACGTCATCACCAAGGGTTTCGCGCAGGAGTACGGCCCGGCGGTGCGGGTCAACGCGATCATGGCAGGCCCGTTCCTCACCGACATCAGCAAGTCCTGGGACATGGACGTCGTCGCGGAACGCTTCAAAGCTCTTCCGCTCGAACGAGCAGGCAACCCGGACGAAATCGTCGGTGCCGCGCTCTACCTGGCGGGACCCGGCTCGACCTTCACCACCGGCGCGATCATCCCGGTCGACGGCGGCCGCACCGCGATGCGCTGACCCGCTCGCACCGCACAATTCTTGAGAAAGGAACCCACATGAGCTGGGGATTCGAAACCGACCCCGAGTATCAGAAGGTGCTCGACTGGGCCGAAGAGTTCGTGACCGACGAGGTCGAACCCGTCGACAAGGTCATCACCCATGCCTGGGATCTTCAGGACCCGCTGCGACAGAAGCTGATTCCTCCGCTGCAGGACAAGGTCCGTGAGAAAGGCCTGTGGGCGACCCACTTGGGCCCCGAGCTCGGCGGTCAGGGGTTCGGTCAGCTGAAGCTGGCGCTGCTCAACGAGATCGTCGGTCGCACGCACTCCGGACCGATCGTCTTCGGTGCTCAGGCTCCGGATTCGGGCAACACCGAGATTCTCGCGCATTACGGCACCCCGGAGCTCAAGGAACGCTATCTGAAGCCGCTCATCGAGAACGAGATCGTCTCGTGCTACGCGATGACCGAACCGCAGGGCGGTTCGAACCCGGTGGAGTTCGAGACCCGCGCGGTTCTCGATGGTGACGAATGGGTCATCAACGGAGAGAAGTGGTTCGGCAGCAATGCGCGGTTCGCGTCGTTCTACATCATCATGGCCGTGACCGACCCGGACGCCGCACCTCATCGTCGCCTGTCGCAGTTCATCGTTCCGGCCGATACACCGGGCCTCGAGATCGTCCGCAACACGGGCGTGTGGGGTCACGACTACGAGGTCGGCACCCACGCCTACACCCGGTGGACGGACGTGCGAATCCCCAAGGACCACATCCTCGGAGAGGTCGGTCAGGGGTTCGAGGTGGCGCAGACGCGGCTGGGCGGTGGCCGTATCCACCACGCGATGCGCACCGTCGGCCTGGTGCAGGCGTCGCTGGACATGATGCTCGAACGTGCGGTCTCCCGCACCACGCGGGGAAAGCGTCTCGGGGACCAGCAGATGGTCCAGGAGATGATCGCGGATTCGTGGCTGCAGATCGAGCAGTTCCGCCTGCTCGTGCTGCGGACCGCGTGGCGTATCGATCGGTACAAGGACTACCGCAAGGTCATCAAAGACATCGCCGCGGTCAAGGCCGCGATGCCGAAAGTGTTGCTGGACGTCACCTCTCGCGCGGTGCAACTGCACGGCTCGCTCGGTGTGTCCAAGGAACTTCCCCTCGGCAAGTGGCTGTTCGAGAGCTACCACATGGGGCTGGCCGACGGCGCAACGGAAATCCACAAGGTGGGTCTGGCCCGTCAGCTGCTGCGTGACGCCGAACCCCACGACGGCCTGTTCCCGAGCTACCACCTGCCCGAGCTCGAGGAGCTCGCGCGTCGCAAGTTCGCGGCGCAGTTGGCGGGACTCGAAGACTGATTCTTCGGTACGAGGGTTCTTCGGCACGAGGGACCCGGAGTGATTTTTGCTCCGGGGCCCCGTGACGCAACAAAACGGCTTTACAGTTTCACGGTGTTGCGGTGCTCGAAATGACTTGGTCGTTCGCGAGTCCTGATGGGTGCGCAACATTCGAAACGGTTACCGTTGCCGGCGAACTCCATTGTAGGTGGCTCCGAGTCGGCGATTACGGAGTATTCAGGAGTCCCTGATGGCCGCACCTCGTTGACTCACAACCGCGTACGTCCGACGGACGCACGCGGTTGTTCGTGGTCGTGCGGTTGTCAGGAGTCCGCAGAGATGACGAACGCCGTCGACCCTGCCAATCCGTTGGAGACCGTGACGACGGACCGCTTCGCGTCCGGAATCTGTCGCTCTCCGGCACGACCGGTCACCTGGTAGGCGGCTTCGGTCAGCTGGGTCATGCCGTGCAGCCGCCCTTCGGCGAGACAGCCCCCACCGGTGTTGAGAGGCAGTGTGCCGGTGGGCCGTGCGTTGCCGTCGTCGATGAAACCGGCGGCCTCGCCGCGACCACAGAAGCCGAGGCCTTCGAGCCAGGTGTAGGTGAAGATCGAGAAGCCGTCGTAGAGCTGCGCGATGTCGATATCGGCGCGGCCTACCCCGGCGGCGTTCCACAGCCGGTCGCCGGTGGTTTCGGCGCCGGCGAGGATGTCCTCCAACGTCATCGGGACGCCCGTGGCGCCGACGTGGTTGCTGGTGGCGTACCCGGAGATCAACGCGGGCGGGTTGCGGAGGTCGCGCGCACGGTCGGTGCGTGTGAGTACGACGGCGACGGCGCCGTCCACCGGCAGGTCGCAGTCCAGCATGGTGATGGGGTCGGCGATCATGCGCGACGACAGATAGTCGTCGACGGTCAGTGTCTTACCGCGGAAGTATGCGTTCGGGTTCGCGTGAGCCCGTTCGCGGTTGTCGACGACGAAGCGCGCCAAGGATTCTCGTGTTGCACCGGCGAGGTCGAGGTAGCGTCGTGCGACGGTCGCGGCCCAGCCGGCCGGCATCGAGAATCCGTAGGGTGCGAAGAACTGGTCCCTTCCGGCTGCGCGCGCGGAGCCGAAGTTCGAATAACGGCCTTGCGGCATGTGCAGTGCGCGGTAGAGCACGACGTGGGTGCATGCCCCGGCGACGAGCGCGTTGATCGCGTCGATGGCCGCGTGGGTGACCATGGGCATGGTGTTGCCGAGCCACGTGATGTTGTCGCGGATCTTCAGGGCGCCCGCCAGGTGGCCGGGGGTGACGACGTCGATTCCGTCGCGGGTGCCCTTCTCTCCACCGTAGACCGGCATGGTGGGGGTGGTCGCGAGGCCGTCGACGTCGTCGCGGGTGAGTCCGGCGTCGGTGAGCGCGGCGTCGATGGCTTCGACGGTCAAGGACAGGAGGGTGCGCGGGTTGCGCCGGATGAGTTCGGTGTAACCGACGCCGGCGATGGCGACCTTGTCACGGTATTCCCACATGGTCACGCCTTCCTCGGTCGGAACTGGGGTACGACGTCGCCCGGAGCGAGCTCTTCGAAGGTCGCCTCCAGGGACATTCCGATGTGCACGTCCACCGGATCGGTGTCCACGAGGTTGGTCGTGACGAGCAGGCCGCTCTGTTCGTCGAGTTCGACGACGGCGACGACGTAGGGGAGACGGTCGGCGAATCCAGGGGCAGGGGCGTCGTGCATGACGGTGTATGAGTAGAGCGTTCCGCGGCCCGACACCGCCTCGAAGGTCAATTCGGCGGTGCCGCAGGTAGGGCAGGATTCGACCGGAAGGTGCAGGTAACGGCTGCAGGGAGTGCAGTATTGCACCGCGAGACGGTTATTACGTGCGGCCTGCCAGTACGCGGCGGTCGTGTCGTCGGCGAGGGGTAGGGGCTTCGGCGGAGTGTCGGGGGGTGTCATCGGACCTCGTTCGGGATTGACATCTATTGCAGATAATGGTGATCATCTATTGTGATTGTGTGACGCCGGTCTCGGCACGTCAAGTCGAGAAGACGTCAATCATTCGCAGGAACTCTTGACTCCGGGACAATTCAGGCGAATGATATGACTCAACCACGTGACGCAGATCACGACGGAGGGGTGAGCAGTGGTGCATCGCAATCTCGATTCCGGGGTCCGGATCGAGGACGTCGACCCGGACCGGCTCGGTGCGGTACTCACTGCGCTTGCCCAGCTGCTCACCACCTGACATCGGCGTCCCCCACGTGCCTACCTTCCCCTCACACCAGCGGAGTTGACATGAGCGCATCCCCGAGCGCTTCGAAACGGCCCAGCCCGTTGCAGCTGCTCATCGAGATACCTGCCATCGTCGTGCTGTTCGTCATGATGATCCACGTGACCGCCAACGCGCTCACGCGTGCGTTCGCCTCCTCGCCTATCCCCAACACGCTCGAGATCACCCAGTACATCTATGTCCCGATCATCGCTCTGCTCGGCTTCATGGCCGCACAGAGCAGGGGCGAGCACATCGTGGCTGACCTTGTGGCGCAGTACTTCCCCAAGAACGTCAGACGCGCTGTGCTCGCCGGCGGTTACGCGATCGGTGTCGTGGTGTTCCTCGGCTTCGCATGGTTCGGGCTGCAGGAAGCCCTTCATGCGCGTGACATCGGCAAGACTGCAGGTGTTTCCACGGTGGTGGCGTGGCCCGTGTACTTCCTCGTCCCGATCGCTTTCGGTGTTCTGACAGTTCAATTCGCTCTCGCCGGAATTCGAGTACTGCGCGGCGCAGAAGACGCTGTCGACTCCGTCGAGGAAGCCGACGCCGAGGTCGCCCGTATTCAAGAGGAAGTCGCCGACGAGTTGGGTCTGCCCCCCACTACCTCACCCGCGCCGAGTTCGGAGATCCGATGACCACCACAACGACCGTCGACTCGCGCGACTCCGCGCCTCAACCACCACTGGTGGGGTCCAGCAACAAGTTCTCGACTCGGTCCTGGACGCTCTTCGGTGTCTTGATGCTGATGCTCGTGGGTTCTACGGCTGCGGTCTTCATGCCGCTGAAGCCTGTCGCGATCGGATGCGCGGCCCTCGTCATGATGGTGACCCTGCTCTTCCTCCGGGTGCCGGTGGCGCTGTCGATGCTCGTCCCGTCGTTCGCGGGGCTGTACGCCATGCGCGGTGAGCGGACGGTCACCAGTGCGCTGACCACGCTCCCTTACGACGAGGTGGCGAGCTGGACGCTCAGCGTCGTGCCGATGTTC
>NZ_AJVB01000088.1:0-11394 GCF_000278445.1 Rhodococcus sp. R1101 | reverse complement strand
CACCATCGCAGAACCCTGCGCGCAACGGTCGCGCTGCTCGCACCACTGGCACTGCTCGCCGGTTTCGCACCCGGCGCGGGCGCAGCGGACACCGACACCCGAGGAATGTGGACGGTCAGCACCCGCGGAGACACCGTGGTGCTGAAACTGATCTATACGTCCCCACCGGACGAGGACTATCCCTTCCTCTGCGTCGCAGCGCTCGGCACCGGCGAGTCCGGAACCGCGGAGATCTACGGCGCGAATTACCAGACCCTCGAGTTCACGGGAATCTCCGCCGGACGCAATGTGGCGACCGCGAGTTGCGAGGACGACGACGGGGAGTTGCGGCCGGTGGGCGCGATCGAGTTCGACCTGCCGGGCCCACCGACCCTCCACTACGTCGCCACCGAATACTTCCGGTTCGACGACGGGGACGACTGAGCGTCACATCTTCGCGTCGCGCGCCATGACGAAGCTGTACAGGCCGTAGACCGCGATACCGAGACCCATGAGGACGAGCAGCACCGCGCCGAAAGGCTGTGAGCCCAACGTCTTCAGCGCCCCGTCGAGTCCCGCTGCCTTCTGCGGGTCGGCCTGGAAGACCGCGACGATCACCAGCACACCGACGAGACCGATCGCGAGTCCCTTCGCGACGTATCCGACGACACCGAGGCGCTCGACGAACGTGCTGGGACGACCCTTCAGGTCGTCGACGAAGTTCTTCGACACCCCCTTGTAGACGTGATAGGCACCCACCCCGAGGATCACGAGTCCCGCGACGACGAGGACGAACTTGCCCGCGCCGGACTGCAACAGCTTCGCCGTGAGTCCCGCGTTCTGTTCACCGCTGGACTTGCCGCTGCCGCGGGCGAACCCGAACGCGGTGTAGGCGAACGCGAGGTAGACCACGCCGACGCAGAACGCCTTGAACCGATCGAACACCTTGTCCTTCGTGTCGGCGTCGGGCCGTTCCGGCTCCGATGCCTTGCCGAAGGCCGCTTCCGCGAAGCGCCACAGACCCATCATCACGAACACGACGACGGCGACCCACAACGCGATCTTCCCGCCGGGCTGCGCGCCCAGCTCTGCCATCGCACCGGACTGCGAGGCCTCCTGCTCACCGCGGCCGAACGCGACCCGGATCGCAAGGTAGCCGATGAGCAGGTGCACTATGCCACTGCCGACGTAGCCGGCACGGGCGAACTTCTCGAACACGCCGTTCTGCGCGACGCGGTCGGCGGATGCCGACGCGCCGTGCGACGCCGGGGCCTGACGGTTCACTCTCGTCTCCTCGATGGTCGGGACTGTCCCCTTCGCGCTGTATTCCCGAGACCGCGGACCGCAAACGCGAACCGCCTCCGATGGGTAGATTGGCGTCAGGTTCGTCAACGCCGTCGATCGGAGGCGCATCGTGCGGATCGTCGAGGATGCCGTCGCCCTGGCCCGCCGGTGGGCGGAGGAATCGGCGCATGTCGCCCCCGACCGTGCGGCCCGCCACCTGGCCGACGTCCTGAAGGATCCGCACGGACTCGAGTTCACCGTCCGCTTCGTCGACGAGGTGATCCGCCCCGAGGACCCGGTGGTGGCAGCGCATGCCCTGGCCGAATTGTCCCGGAACATACCGGATTTCCTGCCCGTTCACCTGCGGGCAGCCGTGAGGGCGGGCGGAACGATCGGCCCCCGTTTCCCGCACCTCGTCGTTCCCGCCGCGCGCCGCGCTCTCCGCGCGATGGTGGGCCACCTCGTCGTCGACACCGACGACGCCGCGCTCGGCAGGGCGATCGCACGACTGCGTCGTCCCGGCATCCGGCTCAACCTCAACCTGCTGGGCGAGGCCGTGCTCGGCGACGCCGAAGCCCGGCGCCGTTTCGACGGCACACTCGCCCTGCTGGCACGCGAGGACGTCGACTACGTCTCGCTCAAGGTCTCGGCGGCGGTCGCGCCGCACTCGCCGTGGGCGTTCGACGAGACCGTCGCGGACATCGTCGACCGGCTCACCCCCCTCTATCGGCTCGCCGCGAACTCGCCGACACCGAAGTTCGTCAACCTCGACATGGAGGAGTACCACGACCTGGAGGTGACGGTCGCGGCGTTCACGAGCCTGCTGGACCGGCCCGAGTTCCTGCATCTCGAGGCCGGAATCGTGCTGCAGGCCTATCTCCCCGACGCGCTGCGCACGATGATGCGACTGCAGGAGTGGGCGGCGGCGCGACGCGCACGTGGGGGCGCGGCGATCAAGGTGCGGGTGGTCAAGGGCGCCAACCTGCCGATGGAGCGGGTCGACGCGGCGCTGCACGGCTGGCCGCTCGCCACATGGCACACCAAGCAGGAGACCGACACGAACTACAAGCGCCTGCTGCACTACGCGTTCACCCCCGAGCGGATCGAGAACCTGCGGATCGGCGTCGCCGGTCACAATCTCTTCGACATCGCCTACGCGTGGGTGCTCGCGGGTCGCCGGGGAGTGCGGCACGGGATCGACGTCGAGATGCTCCTCGGCATGGCGCAGAGTCAGGCCGAGGTGATCCGCCGACAGGTCGGCAGCCTGCTGCTCTACACACCCGTCGTGCGCCCCGACGAGTTCGACGTCGCCATCTCCTATCTGGTGCGCAGGCTCGACGAGGGGTCCGGGCAGGACAATTTCATGTCCGCCGTGTTCGATCTCGCCGACGACCCCGCGCTGTTCGGACGGGAGGAACAGAGATTCCGCGTGTCGGTGGCGGCGCTCGACGAGACGGTCCCCTCCCCCCATCGCACGCAGAACCGGCAGGAACCACCACCATCGACAGCGCCGCCGGCGATGTTCGCGAATACGCCGGATACCGATCCCTCCCTGCCGCAGAACCGCGAGTGGGGTCGTCACATCCTCGAACGGGTACCGTCGTCGAAACTCGGCCTCGACACGGTACGGGCGCACATGCTCTCCTCCGAGGACGAGCTCGAGCGCGTGCTGGCCGACGCGGCCGCCGCCGGGCGCTCGTGGGGTGCCCGCAGCGGCGCCGAGCGCGCGGAAATTCTCGAGCAGGTCGCCGACGTACTCGAAACGCGCCGCGCCGATCTGCTCGAGGTGATGGCGGCCGAGGGCGGCAAGACTCTCGACCAGTCCGATCCGGAGGTCTCGGAAGCAATCGACTTCGCGCGGTTCTACGCAGGGCGGGCCCGCGAACTCGACAGCATCGACGGTGCGCGGTTCGTGCCGTCGATCCTCACGGTGGTGACGCCGCCCTGGAACTTCCCGGTCGCGATCCCGGCGGGGTCGACGCTCGGGGCGCTGGCCTCCGGTTCGGCCGTGATCCTCAAACCCGCGACACTCACAGCGCGGTGCGGCTCGGTGCTCGCCGAGGCGATGTGGGATGCGGGTGTACCGCGCGATGTGTTGCACCTCGTCCACGCCGACGAACGGTCGCTGGGCTCGATGCTCGTCGCCGACCCCCGCGTCGACCGGGTGGTGCTCACCGGCGCCTACGAGACCGCGGAGCTGTTCCGCTCGTTGCGTCCCGGTATGCGGCTGCTCGCCGAGACCAGCGGCAAGAACGCGATCGTCGTGACGCCGAGCGCCGATCCGGATCCGGCGGTGCGCGACGTCGTGCAGTCGGCCTTCGGCCATGCCGGGCAGAAGTGCTCGGCGGCGTCGCTCGTGATCCTCGTCGGGTCCGTGGCGACGTCGCGTCGATTCCGGGATCAGCTCGTCGACGCGGTGCGTTCGCTGCCGGTCGGTCCCGCGCACGACCCGCGAACGCGCATGGGGCCGTTGATCGAACCGGCCCGGGACAAACTGCTCACCGCGCTCACCGAACTCGAGAACGGCGAGTCGTGGCTCGTCGAACCGCAACGCCTCGATGAGGAGGGGCGACTGTGGAGACCCGGCGTGCGCACCGGCGTGCGACGCGGGTCGCGCACACATCTCGTCGAATTCTTCGGTCCGGTGCTGGGGGTGATGACCGCGGCCGATCTGGACGAGGCGATCGCGATCCAGAACGAGGTGGACTACGGACTCACAGCGGGCCTGCATTCGCTCGACTCCGACGAGATCGCCCGTTGGCTCGATCGCGTCGAGGCGGGAAATCTGTACGTGAATCGCGGTATCACCGGAGCCATCGTGCGACGGCAGCCGTTCGGGGGATGGAAGAAGTCGTCGGTGGGAGCAGGTTTCAAGGCGGGCGGCCCGAATTATCTCTTCGGTTTCGGGTCCTGGGAGGGCAGTGCGCCGGCCGAGGATGCGTTGCGCCGGGTGTTCGAGAACGACGAGCGGGTGTGGGCATCGGAATTCGCTGTGCCACACGACGTCACCGGCCTGTCGGCGGAGCGGAACTTGTTCCGGTACCGGCCCGTTCGCACACACATACGCCTCGGTGAGAGTGGACGGCCGGCCGAACTCGTGCGCGTGCTCGGCGCGGCCGCCCGGACGGGCGCACCGGTGGACATCTCTTCGGCTTGCGCCGTCGATCTCGTAAGATGTTCGAATACAGCAGGTTTCGACGGCCGTGTACGTGTGGAGAGCGATGCGGAATGGGAGGAACGGATGGTCGACGTGGCACCGGCACGTGTCCGCCTCATCGGCGCAGCGCCGCCCGTCGCATGGAACACCCGATGCGACATCGCAGTGTTCGACCATCCGGTGACCGCAGCCGGACGAATCGAAATGCTGCCGTTCCTGGCCGAGCAGGCCGTCTCGATCACCGCACACAGATTCGGCACACCGCATCGGCTCACCGACGAGATCATCTGAAAACAAACCCGGAATCGGTTCTCCCGAAGTCCTGTGAACCCCGGCACTGTGAGGTGGAATAGGAAAATGGATATCGCCACGACACCCCCGACCGAACGTCGCAAGCTCGCACTGGCGGCGGTGAAAGAACTCGGGCCTCAGCGCACCGAGAAGGCCGTCGTCAAGGTGCGCTGCCCCAAGGGGCACACCCTCGCCGCGGTGTACAGGACTTCCGAGGGGCAGGTGGTGGTCTCCCGCAGTGGCCCGGGTGGACGCGGCAACCGCGACCGGGAAGCCACACCGCACAACGGCACATCACTCAATTCGGAATTCGTGGACACCCTCGAGGCGACACAGTTCGAGGACGACGAAATCCCCTCGGGCTGCGCGTGCGGTCCGCGAACGCTCTCGCGTAAGAAGATGCAGGACGCCGTCGCATCGCACGAACACGTCGTCAACCTGACCTGATCTCTCACAGACCGAAACGCAACTGCACCCGGAACACATCGAGCACCTCGTCGACCCATCCGAGGATCGAGAGCGTCGAATCGATGTTCTGCGGTGGCGTGCACACCAGGGTGTCGTGCCGGATCAGACGCTCGAAATCCACGGCGACGGGGCCGGTCCGCACCGTTCCGTTCGGCGTCCGGAATTCGACGCCGGCACGCACCATCACGTCGACGACCTCCTGGGCGAGGATCCCGTAGGCGACGGTCGTCGGGTGCACGCCGTCGAGGGAGAACAATCCCCCACTGTCGCGACCACCGTGGCCGTCGGCGGACAGGAAACGTGTGTCGGGCACCGGGTCGAGTGCGGCGAGCGCCGGCGGCAGGGGATACGGCTGCCACCACGCCGGCCGCGCTTCGAGGTCGTCGACGTAGCGGCGGGCGGCCAGACGGTCGAGGATGCCGGCGGTGTCGAGCAGATACCAGTCCAGTCCGGCGCGACGCGCATCGGCGACGGCCCGGGTGATCGTGTCGTCGAACAGGTCGATCGCAGCATCGACCATCCGGGCCTGCGCACCGGTGATGTGTTCGTCGCGGGCGGCATCGAAGCGGCGCTCGTCCACCCAGGGCCGGGTGTAGTAGGGGAAGTACGGTGAGCCGTTCTTCGTCCCGATTCCCCGGGCGATGGGCGCGATGGTGACGTGGGGGACGGTGCACAGCACCACGTGCCGCGCGTCGATGTCGCGGAGCTTCGCGACGACCTCGGCGAACTCGCTGTCGAAATGTTCGGGCTGCCAGATCGTGTAGGCCTGTTTCGCGTCGAGGTCGCGGAAGTCGTCGCCGCTCCAGACGATCCGCAGTTCGGTGATGGTCCGCAGCGCGTTGTTGGAACCGAGGAAGACTACGAGGGTCTCGATGCCCTCGCCGGTGTCGTCGCCGTGGTCGGTGCCGAGCTCGCGGGCGACGTCGAACAGGGTCATCCCGCGGCGTCGTTCGTCGGCGTTCGGATAGACGTACAGCGCCGCCCGTTCCCCGTTGTTCTCGACGAGTTGCCGCACGAGGTCGTCGCGGGGTGCGCCGATGCGGTCCGCGCAGTCGCGGGCGGTCTTCTGCAGCGCGTCGCGCAGATCCCAGCCGAAGCACGACAGGTTGTGGAGATATCCGACGAGCGGCGGTGTCGCGCCGGGCCCGCGTTCCCAGTAGTCCTCGACCTCGCCCATGAAGCCGCGCGCCGTGAACAGTGCCGCCGGCAGTTCCCACGGTTCGAGCGTCGTCCCGTGCCGCTCCTCGATCCGGCGCAACAGCACTTCGGCGTTCAGCGGCAACCCGCCCGGCCCGCCGAAGCGCGGATACCGCAGGTCGGTGCCGAGCTCGTAGGCGACGATCGCCGGGACGGAGACGTCGGTGTTGTAGATCGCGCCGCTCTGGAAGCCCTGCAGCAGAGAGTCGCCGAGAGCCACCAGACGGTGCGGGGGTGTGCCGCGGAAGGAGCGGGGGACGTCGATGCCGAGGGTGGGGTCGACGACGGGCACCCTCGGCGGTTCGGCGGCACGCGCCACGACCGTATCCGGTGTGCCCTCCGGGATCCCGTCGGACGTCATCACGCCTCCTCAGGCCCCCTCATCGAGGGTAGGCACACGACACCGTCGTCGTTGTCGAAAACTCGGCACATCGTCGACGACAACCTCGGTCAGGGGCGACGCGTACCTTCGGAGCATGAGCGACGCCGACTTCGCCCACACCGATCGCGCCGAGAAGAACCGGCGCGACAAGGCCGTGACCCTGGCCCGGTATGCATGGAATCGCGGCATCTCGGGAGCCGAACTGCTCGCCATGACCGACGAGACGAGGCGCAAGCTGGCCCGGGCTGCGGACGCGCATCCGCCGCGCACGATGGAGACCTGGGAGCTCGCGGCGAGATTGATGGACGAGAAGACGGCGTGGGCGCAGAAGCACCCCGATCATCCGGCAGCGGTCCGCACCGACGAGGACGAGAAGATCATGTGGGTGAAGCCGCCCGCGCGGTCCTGGTTCGAGTGACCGGGAGGAAATCGCCTTGCAGCAGAAGTTACCGAGTGCAACAATTCCCGATCGCCTCACTCATATGCAGGCCACCTTCACATAACAGCTCGATATTCCTATTCCGACAGGAACACCGTGACCACCACCTCGGAACCACTGGTTCTCACCCAGCGACGGATCTGGATCATCTTCTCCGCGCTCATCGCGGGCATGATGCTCGCCAGCCTGGACCAGACGATCGTCTCCACCGCCATGCCCACGATCGTCGGGCAGCTCGGCGGCGTCGAGCACCAGGCGTGGATCACCACCGCCTACCTGCTCGCGGTGACCATCGTGATGCCGATCTACGGCAAGTTCGGCGACATCTTCGGGCGTCGGCACCTGTTCCTCATCGCGATCGGCGTGTTCACCCTCGCGTCCGCGGCGTGCTCGACGACCGACGACTTCTGGACGTTCGTGGTCTTCCGCGCGATCCAGGGCTTCGGCGGTGGCGGTCTGATGATCCTGTCGCAGGCGATCATCGCCGACATCGTGCCCGCCAGCGAGCGCGGTAAGTACATGGGCCCGCTCGGTGCGATCTTCGGACTGTCGGCCGTCGGTGGCCCCTTGCTGGGCGGCTTCTTCGTCGACCACCTCACGTGGGAGTGGTGCTTCTACATCAACGTGCCGGTCGGCATCATCGCGTTCGTCATCACCTGGTTCGCGCTGCGCCTGCCGACGAAGCGTCCGACCAAGAGGATCGACATCCTCGGTGTCGTCACGCTCTCGCTCGCCACGACCTGCCTGATCTTCTTCACCGACTTCGGCGGCGACACCGACCGCGGCTGGGCCGATCCGCTGACCTGGTCGTTCGGCGCCGGTCTCGTGGTGTTCGTGTCCCTGTTCGTGCTGGTCGAGTCGCGGGCACAGGATCCGATCATCCCGCTGTCGCTGTTCCGCAACCCGATCTTCGTCAACGCCACCGCCATCGGTTTCGTGCTCGGCCTCGGCATGTTCGCCGCGATCGCGTTCATGCCGACCTTCCTGCAGATGTCGTCGGGCACGTCGGCCGCGGTCTCGGGTCTGCTGCTGCTCCCGATGATGGCCGGTCTGATGATCACCTCGATCGGGTCCGGTTTGGCCATCACCAAGACCCAGCGGTACAAGATCTATCCGATCGCGGGGTCGCTGATCACCGCCGCAGGCATGCTGTGGCTGACCACCCTCGAGGGCGACACCCCGCTGTGGGTGATCTGCTCGATGCTGTTCGTCTTCGGTCTGGGTCTCGGCCTGATCATGCAGGTCGTGATCCTGATCGTGCAGAACGCCGTGCCCGCCGACGAGATCGGCACCGCGACGAGTTCGAACAACTACTTCCGCGAGGTCGGTGCGGCGCTCGGGGTGGCGATCTTCGGCACGATCTTCACCAACCGTCTCTCGGAGCAGCTCGTCGAGGTCTTCACCGCTGCCGGTGCGACACCCGAGCAGGCCGGGCAGGCCACCGCGACCGTCGATCCGGCAGCGATGAGACTGCTGCCCGATCCCGTTCGTGAAGGTGTCATCGACGCCTACGCCGACTCGCTGGCGCCGGTGTTCTGGTACCTCATCCCGTTCCTGCTCGTCGCGTTCGTCCTCGCGTGCTTCATCAAGGAGATCCCGCTCTCCGACGAAGCGCTCATGGTGGCGCGCGGCGAGGCGGTCGCCGACCCCGCGAAATCGTCGAAGGACCACACCGTCGTGGTCGTCGAGGAGTCCGAGGACGCTGCGGAGAGCGGCTCGAAGCGCACGTGATCGAATAGGTCCGGCCAGCGGACGAGGGAACGGAGACGGCACGTGGGACGAACGATCACACCGGTTCGCGTCAAGGACGTGGTGATCGGTGACGGTGCACCCACGATCGTCGTCCCCGTCACCGGCCGGACCCCCGGGGCGTTGCGCGAGCAGATCGCGGCCGTCGCCGCCCGGGCCGACGTCGTCGAATGGCGCGTGGACTTCTTCCACACCGTCGACGACGTCGCCTCGGTGGTCGCGCAGGCCGGGGCCCTGGCCGAGCAGTTGCCGGGCACTCCCCTGCTCGCGACGTGCCGCACGTCGAACGAGGGCGGGGAGATCGCGATCGGCGACGAGGCGTACGCCGATCTGACGGTCGCACTCGCCGAGAGCGGCAGCGTGGATCTCGTCGATGTGGAGTACCGGCGCCACCGCGCCGCCGTCGAGCGGATCGTCGCGGCGGCCCACGCCCGCGGTGTCGCGGTGGTGGCGTCGAACCACGATTTCGACGCCACTCCGCCGAAGGACGAGATCGTCGCGCGGCTGCGGCAGATGCAGGATCTCGGCGCCGACATCTGCAAGATCGCCGTCATGCCCCGCTCGACCGGCGACGTGCTGACCCTGCTCGACGCGACCCGCACGATGCACGAGGACCACGCCGACCGCCCGTTGATCACCATGTCGATGGGCGGTCTCGGTGTGGTGTCGCGGATCGCCGGTCAGGTCTTCGGATCGGCGGCGACGTTCGGGATGGTCGGTACCGCATCGGCGCCCGGTCAGGTCGACGCCGACGAGCTGCGCGCGGTGCTCGAGCTGATCGACCGCTCGCGTTGATCACCACACGGCGGCGAGACCGAGCCCGGCAGCGGCCGCGACGATCGTGGTCGCGAGAGTGCCGAACGCGATCGCCGCGGCGCCCGCGTACCGGCCTTGCACGATCAGGCGCACCGAGTCGACGCTCGTCGTACTGAAGGTCGTGTAGCCGCCGCAGAAACCGGTCCCGGCGATCGTGAGCATCGTCGTCGGGGCGTCGTGGAACAGCGCGGCGCCGGCCAGGATGCCCAGCAGCAACGACCCGGTGATGTTGATCAGGACGGTCGGCCACGGCAGCGAGGCGGTGAACCGGGCGCGCAACGCGCTGTCGACGACGAACCGCGTCACGGCACCGACGCTGCCGGCCAGCGCCACCCACACTGCGATCACCGCGGTGCACCCCGACGGTTCCCGAACCACGCTCCCAGCGCGACACCGATGCCGGTCGCGACGAGGCCGGCCGGCACCGTGCCCAGCGCATAAGTCGCCGCGGCGACGAACTGACCGTCGCGGAGCAGCAGGTCGGTGTCGACCGCGAGAGCGCTGTAGGTGGTGAACGAGCCCAGCGCGCCGGTGCCTGCACCGAGCCGGACGACGCGACGCCAGGACGTATCCGGACCCGTCCGCACCAGCGACTCGAGCAGGATCCCCAGCAGCAGGGCGCCGACGACGTTGATCGCGAAGGTCGTCGTCGGCCACGCGCCGTTGCCGGCCGGGAAGGCCGTGCCGAGCCCGTAACGGGCTGCGGTGCCGATGAGCCCGCCGACCGCGACGGCTGCCCACGCGGCCGGCTGCAGATGTATCGCCTGTGCAGGCGAGTACCGTTGCGGCTCGGCGGGATCGACCATTCGGCGTTCCTTCCGCAGGCACCTACGAGTTGCGTCGGTCCGGACATGCGGCGTCGTCGGACGACACCGAGAGCACCGTACGGTACGGTGGGCAGCGGTGTGCCGGGAAGTCTGGTCGGCGAGTCGTGTCCCGTGGTGTGCACCGGCCTCGTCGGTCGCATCTTTCTGCCCCCGAGGAATCCGTGATGCCCACCCCCTTCTCCGGTCTTCCCCTGCTGTCCCGAGGTTCCTGGGAGGAATCGCGCCGCGTGGCCGACATCCTCCGCAAGGAGACCGTCGGCGGGATCCTGCTCCTGATCGCCGCGCTCGCCGCGTTGATCTGGGCCAACACCGCGTGGTCGGACTCGTATCATGCACTGCGCGACACCACGATCGGTCCCGCCGCGCTGCACATGGACCTGTCGTTGGGCACGTGGGCGGCCGACGGTCTGCTGGCGGTGTTCTTCTTCGTGGTGGGAGTCGAACTCAAACGCGAATTCATCGAAGGCGACCTGCGTGACCTGCGCCGCGCCGCAATGCCCGTCACGGCCGCCCTCGGCGGAATGATCGTGCCCGCACTGATCTTCGTGGTGGTCAACGTGCGCGGCGGTGCCGAGGCGTTGAACGGGTGGGCGGTACCGACTGCCACCGACATCGCTTTCGCCGTGGCGATCCTCGCCGTCATCGGTACCCATCTTCCTGCCGGCTTGCGCACCTTCCTGCTCACCCTCGCGGTGGTCGACGACCTGCTCGCGGTCACGGTGATCGCCGTCTTCTACACCGACGATCTGAACCTGCTCTACCTCGCCGGGGCGTTGCTGCCGCTGGTGGCATTCGGATTCGCACT
>NZ_AJVB01000087.1:0-11411 GCF_000278445.1 Rhodococcus sp. R1101 | reverse complement strand
GTTCTGCACGATGCGGGGGCGCTGTTCTCCACCGCCGCTGTTCTGCGCCTCGAAGCGGAAAGACCCCTCCGAAGGGACGGTGGACGACGCCGGGGTGGTGTGATCGCCCGACGGGCAACCGGTGATGCCGGCGATCCTGCCGGACTCGACGACCGATGAACCGATGCTCCTCTCGAGGGCGCAGCCGTGGCGCAGGCCCCCGCCGCACTCGTCGATGTGCTGCTCGCGGTGCGGTGAGTAGAGTGACCGCGTGGGCGCCGGATACGCGCAGATCCCCGCGTAACGACCTTGGTGAGACTTGGGTAGTATTGCCGCAGGTTATCGGCGTGTGCCGGCCTTGCGGCGCTGTCGCGGAGGGTGCGGGCGAGCGTTCGGAGCCCACATGGACGACATACCGATCGGGGACTTTCGGCGGACCCTGCCTCAGCGCATACCCCGCGCTACGGCTAGGTTCTACGTGAATGTCCGGAAGTTTCTCGTAGGTCTGAGCTTGAGAGGGATCCTTCGTGCCCGCTGAGAATGACACCAACCCCACCCTCAGCTACCCCGGTGGCGAACACACGATGTCGATCGCCAAGGCGACGGAAGGCAATGACGGTATCGAGCTGGGCAAGCTCCTTGCGGCGACCGGGTACACCACCCTGGATCCGGGTTTCGTCAACACCGCCTCCACCAAGTCGGCGATCACGTACATCGACGGTGAGGAGGGCATCCTGCGGTACCGCGGATACCCGATCGAGCAGCTCGCCGAGAAGTCCACGTTCATCGAGGTCAGCTACCTGCTGATCTACGGTGAGCTGCCGACCGCGGAGCAGCTCGAGGTCTTCACCGACAAGATCCGCCGCCACACCCTGCTGCACGAGGATCTCAAGCGGTTCTTCGACGGCTTCCCGCGCAACGCGCACCCGATGCCCGTCGTGTCGAGCGCTGTCAACGCCCTGTCGGCGTACTACCCCGACTCCCTCGATCCGGACGACTCCGAGCAGGTCGAGCTGTCGACGATCCGTCTGCTCGCCAAGCTGCCGACCATCGCGGCCTACGCGTACAAGAAGTCGGTCGGTCAGCCCTTCCTCTACCCCGACAACTCGTTGTCGCTGGTCGAGAACTTCCTGCGCATGACCTTCGGCTTCCCGGCCGAGCCCTACGAGATCGATCCCGAGATCGCGCAGGCGCTCGACATGCTGCTCATCCTGCACGCCGATCACGAGCAGAACTGCTCGACCTCGACGGTGCGTCTCGTCGGCTCCTCCGATGCCAACCTCTTCACGTCCATCTCGGGTGGCATCAACGCGCTGTGGGGCCCGCTGCACGGCGGCGCCAACCAGGCCGTGCTCGAGATGCTCGACGGCATCGCCAAGTCCGAGGGCGACGTCAAGGATTTCGTCCGCAAGGTCAAGAACAAGGAAGACGGCGTGAAGCTCATGGGCTTCGGGCACCGCGTCTACCGCAATTACGACCCGCGGGCCGCGATCGTCAAGAAGACCGCCGACCGCATCCTCAAGAAGCTCGGTGCGGGCGACGAACTGCTCGAGATCGCGATGAAGCTCGAAGAGGCCGCCCTCACGGACGACTACTTCATCGAGCGCAAGCTGTACCCGAACGTCGACTTCTACACGGGCCTGATCTACCGTGCGATGGGCTTCCCGGACCGCATGTTCACCGTGCTGTTCGCCCTCGGCCGCCTGCCCGGCTGGATCGCGCACTGGCGTGAGATGCACTCCGACCCGACCCTGAAGATCGGCCGTCCGCGTCAGATCTACACCGGCTACACCGAGCGGCCGTACACGTCCCTCGAGGAGCGCTGACCCTCGTAACGACCGGACATCTCGACCGAATCCCGACGAGGAGACACGCATGACAAAGCCCGAAATCGAGTTCCAGGAGGGCCCCGCTCCCACCCAGTTGGTCATCAAGGACCTGGTGGTCGGCGACGGTGCCGAGGCGGAACCCGGATCGAAGGTCGAAGTCCACTATGTCGGGGTCGAGTTCGATTCCGGTGAGGAGTTCGACTCGTCGTGGAGCCGCGGTGAGTCCATCACCTTCCCGCTGTCCGGCCTGATCGCCGGCTGGCAGGAAGGCATCCCGGGCATGAAGGTCGGCGGGCGTCGCCAGCTGACCATCCCGCCGGAGCTCGCCTACGGTCCGGCCGGATCGGGACACCGCATGTCCGGCAAGACCCTCGTGTTCATCATCGACCTGCTCGCCGTGCAGGTGCCGCCGGAGGTTCCGACGATCGAGCCGGCGACCGGCCCTGCGCCCGCCGATCTCGTGATCGAGGACATCACGATCGGTGACGGCGACGAGGCCCAGCCGGGCGGCGTGGTCGACGTGCACTACCACGGTGTGGAGTACGAGACCAACGAGGTGTTCGACTCGTCGTTCGCTCGTGGCGACTCCGCCCGGTTCCCGCTGGGACGGCTGATCCCGGGTTGGCAGGAGGGTATTCCGGGCATGCGCGTCGGTGGACGTCGCAAGCTCACGGTGCCCCCGCAGCTCGCGTACGGACCGGCCGGTTCCGGGCATCCGCTCGGAGGCAAGACACTGGTCTTCGTGATCGATCTGCTCGGCGTCGGATAACCGCGCCCGCAACGGCATTCGAGGCCCGCGACAACGGTGGTCACACCGATGTCGCGGGCCTCGTCGTCGTTCGGCGGCCGGCCCGGGTCAGTGTGGGGGTGCCCCGAGCATCGACAACGCCAGGTCGACGTAGTGACGGGCCAGGTCGTCGACGTCCATTCGGCCCGGGCGGTACCACCGGGCGACATCGATCCCCAGCGACAGGACGGCCAGGGCTGCGGTGGGCACGTCGCCGACGCGGAACGCACCGCTGCCGACTCCGGAGGAGATGACCTCGCGGACCACGGCGTCGGTGCGCCGGCGGATCTCGGCGATCTCGCGGTAGTGCTCCTCCGAGAGCGCGTGCAGTTCGTACTGCGCGACGCGGCAGGTCGTGTGGTGCACCGCGTGGATCCGCACGAATCGGTCGACGATCGCGCGCATCCGCTCGACCGGATCGGTGGAGATCGCAGCAGCGCTCTCCACCTCCTCGAGAACGTGGAGGTGTCCGTTGCGACCGGCTTCGAAGAGTACTGCCTCCTTGGACGGGAAGTGCACGTACAGAGCGGCGGGGCTCAGTCCCGCGCCGACGGAGATGTCCCTGGTGGTGGTCGCGTGGTAGCCACGTCGGGCGAAGGACTCCACGGCGGAGGCGACGAGCCGGCGCGCGACGTCGGATCCGCCGGCCGGAAGGGCGGCGGCGGGGGAATCGACGGTAACGGGCGCGTCGGAGGTCTGCTCGGGTGTGTCGGTCACGGGGTCCGTCCTGCGGGTCGCGGAAAAGGCATCGTTGACATCATGCACCGGCATTGCTCTACTGAGTGAGCGCTTAGTTCGTTCCTGCTGCGGCCGGATACCCGCGTCGCCCGAAAGGATCCCCGATGCCCTCACCTCTCCTGTCCCGCCGCGACCTGGACTTTCTTCTCTACGACTGGCTCGACGTCGAGTCCCTGACCATGCGGACACGCTTCGCCGACCACTCTCGGGAAACCTTCGACGCCGTACTCGCCCTCAGCGCCGACATCGCCACCAAGCACTTCGCGCCGCACAACAAGAAGGCCGACGCCCAGGAACCCCGCATCGGGGAGGACGGCCGCGTCGAGATCATCCCCGAGGTCAAGGACGCCCTGGAACTGTTCTCCAAGGCAGGCCTCCTGGCGGGCGGATTCGACGAGGAACACGGCGGGATGCAACTTCCGGTGACGGTGCAGCGCGCGTCGATGGCGTGGTTCCAGGCGGCGAACGCCGGAACCTCCGCCTATCCCTTCCTCACGGCGGCGAACGCGAGCCTGCTCGTCGCGCACGGCAGCGACGAGCAGATCGCCACCTTCGTACCGCCCATGCTCGAGGGGCGCTTCTTCGGCACCATGTGCCTGTCCGAACCCCAGGCAGGCTCCTCGCTCGCCGACATCACCACCAAGGCCGTGCCCGCGGACGACGGCTCCTACCGCCTCACCGGCACCAAGATGTGGATCTCCGGCGGCGATCACGAACTCACCGAGAACATCGTCCACCTCGTCCTCGCCAAGATCCCCGGCGGACCGGACGGGGTGAAGGGCATCTCGCTGTTCATCGTCCCGAAGTTCCTCGTCGAGGCCGACGGCACCCTCGGCGAACGCAACGACGTCGCCCTCGTCGGCCTCAACCACAAGATGGGCAACCGCGGCACCACCAACACCCTGCTCAACTTCGGAGAGGGCGTCCACACGCCCGGCGGAAAGGCCGGTGCGGTCGGCTACCTGCTCGGCGAGCCGCACAAGGGCCTGTCGTACATGTTCCACATGATGAACGAGGCGCGGATCGGCGTCGGCTTCCTTGCCACCTCCCTCGGGTACGCCGGATACCTGCAGTCCCTCGACTACGCCCGCACCCGCACCCAGGGCCGTCCGCTCGGCGCGAAGGATCCGGCCTCCCCGCAGGTTCCTCTCGTCGAACACGCCGATGTACGGCGGATGTTGTTGGCGCAGAAGTCGTACGTCGAAGGTGCGCTGGCGTTGGGCTTGTACTGCTCGAAGCTCGTCGACGACCAGCGCACGGCCGAGAGCGAAGCGGCGCGCGCACGCGCCGGTCTGCTGCTGGACCTGCTCACGCCCATCGCGAAGTCCTGGCCGTCGCAGTGGTGCCTCGAGGCCAACAGCCTCGCGATCCAGGTGCTCGGGGGCTACGGCTACACCCGCGAGTTCGACGTCGAACAGTTCTACCGCGACAACCGCCTCAACCCCATTCACGAAGGCACCCACGGTATCCAAGGTTTGGATCTGCTCGGCCGCAAGGTGATCATGCAGGGCGGTGCCGCTCTCGCGCTGCTCGGCGAAACGGTAGGACGGACCATCGCGCAGGCGACACAGGCAGGGGGCGACGCCGCTGCTTACGCGGAACAGCTGGGTGCGGCCGTAGGGCGCGTCGCGGAGACCACCGCGACGCTGTGGTCCACCGGCGATCCCGCTGTGGCCCTGGCGAACTCGTCGGTCTATCTGGAAGCCGTCGGACACGTCGTCGTGGCGTGGCTGTGGCTCGAGCAGCTCCTTGCCGTAGGCAACCGCGAGGGCGACTTCTTCGACGGGAAGCGCGCTGCCGCACGCTATTTCTTCCGTTTCGAACTGCCGAGGACCGGCCCGCAGTTCGATCTGCTCGCGAGCCTCGACCGGACGACCCTGGACGTGTCACCGTCGGCTCTGTGACGGTCTCTCCCAGGTCACCGTGAGCGACCCGCCGACCGGTAGCGCATGCCACCGGTCGGCGTAGTCGTCGAAGGTGTCCACGATGCGGTCGACCACCGGTACGACGTCCTTCTCGGAGACATGGGCCGGCAGCCCGTCTGCCAGGCGGCGCCGCGCCTCCCAGACGGGGACGGCGATGCGCGCCAGTTCCTCCGACCTGATCATGTCGGCCTCCGCGCGCGGGGGCATCGCATGCTTCTTCGACCTGCGGCGCCGACCGGCCCGGGTTCGTTCTGCGTCGTCGGCAGGCCAGAACAGGCCGTTGTCGCCGGCGGCCAACTGTCCGTAGACGCCGAGCTCGATGCCCGCCTCCCTCTCGACCAGCAGGTGCACGAGGTCGTGGGGGAGATAGGGGTGACCGCCCGGGCCGTTGCGCGGAGCGAGTTCCGGTCCGGTCTCGCGATGCACCGCGATCTCGTACCCGATGCCGGGACCTTTCGTGAAGACGACGCGCATGGCCGTCACGGTAGGTCCCGCAGGCAGGGGACCGCATCCGATTTTCAGGCGGATGCCCGCTCCACGAGCAACGACAGCGCGTGACGCACCGTCTGTGCGAGCACCTTCTCGGGGTCACCGTCGAAGTGCTGCTCCTCGCTGCGAGTTCCGTCCGGACCGGTCGTCGCGAAACAGACCGTGCCCGGCGGACGGCCGTCCTGCGGATCGGGTCCGCCGGCTCCGCTCACGGCGACGACGATCCCGGCTCCCAGGAGGCGGGAGGTGCTCTCCGCCATCGTGCGCGCCGCGGTCTCGCTGACCACCGGACCTTCGGGTACGTCCAGCAGGCCGTACTTGACCTCGCGCGAGTACGCGACGATGCCGCCGCGGAACCAGTCGGAGCTGCCCTTCGCGGCACCCAGACGGGCTGCGAGCGTGCCGGCGGTGAGCGATTCCGCGCAGCCGAGCGTCAGCTCCTTGTCGGAGGCGAGCTGTGCCAGCTGCTCGATCAACTCGTCGGAGGTGTCCGTCCCCTCCACCACATCGTCATCGGCCATGCGTGTCTCCTTCCAGAGCATCGGTCCGCACCCAGCGGGTGAGCAGGGTGCCGTCGTCGTCGCACACCAGGTGCGCACGTCGCAGGGGGGTCAGGGCAGCCGTCGGTGCGTGCGCGATGCGCCCGGCGTTACCGGCGGCCAGGACCGGCGCCCAGGTCAGACACAGCTCGTCGACGACGCCGTCCTCGATCATGCGGCCGAACAGGCTCGGCCCGCCCTCGCACAGCACGCGGAGCCATCCTGCCTCGCCGATCGCGGCGAGCAGGGAGGGTCCGTCGATCACCGCGTCGGCGATGACGCGTACCTCGCCACCGGCGGCCTCGACCGCGCGCCGGGCGCTCCCGGGGGCACGTGCGGTCGTGAACACCACGGGCGGGATCGTCGTATCGGTGAACAGACGCAGGTCGGGTGGCAGGTCGCACGAGGCGGTCACCACCGCGACCGGGGGTATCGGAGCCAGCCCGGCCTCCTGCCGCCGCGCCCGCAGGGCCTCGCTCGTCCGGGCGCCACCGTAGTTCTCGGCGCGCACCGTGCCCGCACCCACGAGGATCACGTCGGCGAGCTCGCGCAGCAGTCCGAAGACCTTCTTGTCGGAAGGGGAACCGAGGGCGCCCGACCGTCCTTCGACCGCCACGGCGCCGTCGAGCGAGGACACGAAGTTGATCCGCAGCCACGGCCGGGACAGGTCGTCGGGATAGGCGTAGAGCGCGCGCAGCGCCGTGTCGTCCACGTGCTGCGTCGCAGGGGTGCCGTCGAGTCGTCGCATGTCGCCGATCAGATCACTTGCGCTCTACGGATGCACGTCACGCGCCGTGCCCGGCCTCGAGATCGCCCACGGACGCGAAGGTCATGAGGCGGTCCAGGTCGCCGCGGAGCTCGCCGCGTTCGGGTTCGAGGAGAAAACCTCCGTGGTCGCCGGTCGTGAACGTCTCCAGGATCCGGCCGACGAACCAGGCCCGCGGGCCGTCGAGCACGGGCAGGCCGTACGGTCCCTCCCGCCACGAGCAGCGGGCGAACTTGTCGATGTCGTCACCGGTGTGCTCACCGAACAGCGCCGCCAGTTCGCGATCGGCCGGGGTCAGGACGTGTACCGCGAGATGCTTCGCCTTCGACGCCACCCGGTACGTCCGGTTCTTGTCCGACAGCGCCACGAGGAAGCGCGCCGGATCGATCGCGGACTGCGTCGCGAATCCGATCAGGCAGCCGCTGCGTTCCTCACCGTCGAATGCGGTGACGATGAACATCGGGTAGTCGAGCTGCGAGGCGATGTCCGCGAAACCGTCGGCGGATCCTTCGAGTGGGATGTCGGGCATGAGCCGAATCGTACGGCCGTCGCACCGCTGCGGCGGCGCGTTCGGTCCCGGTGCGGTTGTGAGTTTGGTCCGGGTGCGACCGCGGGTACCCGCCGCAGTATGGATGCCGAGCACAGACGTGACGGGTCATCGGGTGCCACCCTCGCACCCGACGATCCGCGCAAACCCGACTCTCCGACCGATCTGTCCAAACCGTCGTGGAAGTATGTGCTGCGCAGGACGATTCGAGAGTTCAGTCGGGATCAGTGCACCGATCTCGCCGCCGCGCTGACCTACTACGCCGTCCTGTCGCTGTTCCCGGCCCTGCTCGTCGTGGTCTCGTTGCTCGGTGTGTTCGGCCAAGGGCAGACGACGGTGGATGCCGTGCTCGGCATGGTCGAAGATCTCGGTCCGTCCTCCGCCGTCGACACGCTCCGAGGGCCGATCGAACAGCTCGTCGCCGCACCGACAGCCGGATTCGCCCTGATCGTCGGTATTCTCGGCGCGCTGTGGTCGGCATCGGGATATGTCGGCGCCTTCGGTCGCGCCATGAACCGGATCTACGAGATCGAAGAGGGGCGGCCCGTCTGGAAACTGCGTCCGCTGATGCTGCTGATCACCGCCGTGGCCCTGGTGGCCGCGGGCGCCACCGCCCTGATGCTCGTGATCAGTGGTCCGGTGGCACGGACGATCGGCGACGTCATCGGCCTCGGCGACACCGCTGTGACGGTATGGAACATCGTCAAGTGGCCCGTGATGCTCGCGCTGGTGGTCATGATCGTCGCTGTGCTGTACTACGCGACACCCAATGTGTCCCAGCCGAAATTCCGCTGGGTCAGCCTCGGATCACTCATCGCGATCCTGGTGTGGATCGTGGCTTCGGTGGGATTCGCCTTCTACGTCTCGAATTTCGGCAGCTACAACAAGACCTACGGATCCCTCGCCGGCGCGGTGATCTTCCTGCTGTGGTTGTGGATCACCAACCTGGCCCTGTTGTTCGGTGCCGAGTTCGACGCCGAGATGGAGCGAGGTCGCCAGCTGCAGGCCGGTATGCCTGCCGAGAAGACACTGCAACTGCCCGAACGTGATTCACGCGCGAGCGAGAAGAACGCCGCCAAGCTCGATGAACTCGTCGAGCACGGGCGGAAACTGCGTGAAGCCCACAGCGGGGACAACTCCTCCGAGGAGGCGACCGACTCCGTGGACCCTCCCCGACCCCCGACAGAAAGGAGTCCGCGATGACGACGCCCGGCGGCAATGCGCGTCCCGTGGCCGAACAACCGAAGAACCTGTCCACGGTCGAACTCACCGAGCGGCTCACCGAACAGGTGTCGACCCTGGTCCGGACCGAGGTCTCACACGCGCTCGAGGAGGTCAAGTCCAAGGGCACCCGTATCGGTGTGGGCGTGGGTATCTCGGGTGCGGGAGCGGTCCTGCTGTTCCTGGGACTGGCGACGCTGATCGCGACGGCCGTGCTCGGCCTCGCCACGGCCGTCGAGCCGTGGCTCGCCGCCCTCATCGTCGCGCTCGTGGTGCTCGCCGTCGGAGGCATCCTCGCGGCGGTCGGTGCCTCGAAGGCGAAGAACGCCGCACCCCCCGTGCCGGAACGCACGGTCGCCAGTGTCCGCGCCGACATCGACGCCGCGAAGGGAGCAACGAAGTGACCGCATCCGACAACGATGGGCGTCCGGAGGACGTGGCCGACATCGAACGTCAACGGGCCGAACTCGCCGCGACCGTCGGCGAACTCACCGACCGACTCGACGTGCCCACGAGGATCAAGCAGTCCGCGGCCGAGCGGGCGGAGGTGGTGCGCACCCGGCCCGACCTGATGGCGGCGGCCGGAGGGGTGCTCGCAGCAGTGATCGTGCTGTTGATCGTGAGGCGCCGACGACGCAGGTGACGCAGGCGTACCCCGGCGGACGGATACTCGTGCTCTGCACCGGGTATCCGTCCGCTGCCGTGTACACCCTCCTTGGCGTGCCGTCAGCCGCCGAGTTGCTGCTTCAGCGCGTCGAGCACCGCCGGATCCTCGATCGTCGACGGCACCGTGTACTCCTCGTGGTCGGCGATCTGCCGCATCGTCTTGCGCAGGATCTTGCCGGAGCGTGTCTTCGGGAGAGCCTGGACCACCGTCACATCGCGGAAGGTCGCGACCGCGCCGATCTGGTCGCGGACCATCGCGACGAGCTCTCGGCGCAGGGTCTCGGGATCGATCTCCACGCCCGCCTTGAGCACTACATAACCCGACGGGCGCTGACCCTTGAGTTCGTCGCGGATGCCCACCACCGCGCATTCGGCGACGGCAGGATGTCCGGCCACCACGGCCTCCATGCTGCCGGTCGAGAGCCGGTGCCCGGCAACGTTGATCACGTCGTCGGAGCGGCCGAGGACGAAGACGTAGCCGTCCTCGTCGATGTACCCGGAATCGCCGGTGAGGTAGTAACCGGGGAATGTGTCGAGGTACGAGCGGCGGTAACGATCCTCGTCCTGCCACAGGCCGGCCAGGGTGCCCGGCGGCAACGGCAGCCGGATGACGATGTTGCCCTCGGTGTTCGGATCGACGAGCCTGCCTTCGCCGTCGACGATCTCGACCCGGTATCCCGGAACGGGGACGGTCGGGGAGCCGGCCTTGAGCGGCATCGCTTCGAGGCCGCGCAGATTGGCGGCGATCGCCCAGCCCGTCTCGGTCTGCCACCAGTGGTCGACCACCGGACGGTCGAGCACCTTCGTCGCCCAGTGGTAGGTGTCGGGGTCGAGGCGTTCACCGGCGGCGAAGAGCGTCCGCAACGAGTCGATGGGGTACTTCTTCAGCTCCTCGGCATTCGGATCGGCCTTGCGCACCGCGCGAATCGCGGTGGGGGCGGTGAACAACGCCTTGACGCCGTTCTCGGCGATGATCCGCCAGAACGCGCCCGCATCGGGTGTGCCGACGGGCTTGCCCTCGTACATCACCGTCGTCGCGCCCACCAGCAGCGGACCGTAGACGATGTAGGAGTGGCCGACCACCCAGCCCACATCGGAGGCGGTCCACCACACGTCGCCCGGGTCGATGTCGTAGATGTTGTGCATCGACCAGGTCAGAGCTACGGCGTGCCCGCCGTTGTCGCGCACCACGCCCTTGGGCTTCCCGGTGGTGCCGGAGGTGTAGAGGATGTAGAGCGGGTCGGTCGCCGCGACCGTCACGGGCTCGGCGGGAGCGGCGTCAACGCAGAGCTCGTCCCAGTCGAACCACGCCGCGGAGGAGGTCTGGTAGTCGGCCGCCGAACCGGGGATCTGCTCACGATCCTTGACGATCACGGTGTGCGGCGGCGTCGGCGACAGACCGATCGCCTGCTCGACGATCGGCAGGTACTCGATCGTGCGGCCCGGTTCGAGACCGCCGGAGGCCGTGACCAGCACGACCGGCTTCGCGTCGTCGATGCGGGTCGCGAGTTCCTTCGCGGCGAACCCACCGAAGACCACCGAGTGCACCGCCCCGATACGGGCGCAGGCGAGCATCGCGATCGCGGCCTCGGGGATCATCGGCATGTAGACGATCACGCGGTCGCCGGCCACGACACCCTGGTCCCGCAGCACCCCGGCGAACGTCGCGACTTCGTCGAGCAGCTCTGCGTAGGTGTAGGTGCGCTTCGCGGGGACCATCGCCGAATCCCAGATCAGCGCCGGGCGGTCGCCGTGCCCCGCGCGCACGTGCCGGTCGAGCGCGTTGACGCTGGTGTTCAGGGCGCCGTCCGGGAACCACCTGTACGACGGTGCCGCCGAGTCGTCGAGAGCTCGCGTCGGCGCGCTCTCCCACTCGACCGCCTGGGCGGCCTCGAGCCAGAATCCCTCGGGATCCTCGGTGCTCC
>NZ_AJVB01000086.1:0-11452 GCF_000278445.1 Rhodococcus sp. R1101 | reverse complement strand
TCGGCGCGGGCGTCGAGTCCGCCGTAGGTCCACGCGACGGTGCCGGAACTCACCGCGATGCGTCCGCGATGCCGGTCGACGCTGGTCGCGAGGATCTCGGGCAGGGTGCGCGGCTCGACGGCGGGCGCCGACAGCGGCGCGGGCACCGGCACGGCGAGATCGCCGACGGCACGCTCGGGTTCGGCGAGCGCGGCGGCGAGCATCGCGACGAGGTCGGTGAGCATCGCGTCACCGGTGGTGGCGTCGAACAGATCCGTCGCGTAGACGAAGCGCAGGTCCGGTCCGGCCTCGCGTTCGACGAGTTCGACGACCACATCGAACTGCGCGGCCGGTTCCCCGGCATCGGTGTCGGCGACCTGCACGTCCGGCAACTGCGGCAGCGTCTCCCCGACCTCGACGCGGTGCGTGAGCAGCACCTGGAAGAGCGGGCTGTACGACGGATCGCGACGCGGCGCGAGCCGGGCGACGACCTCGTCGAACGGCACGTCGGCGTGCGCGAGCGCCCCGAGATCGGTGGCCCGCACCTCGCGCAGCAGTTCGGTGAACGGGCGGGACGGGTCGACGGCGGTGCGCAGCACCACGGTGCCGACGAACATGCCGACGAGCCGGTCGAGGCGCGCATCCGTGCGACCCGCGATCGCTGTGCCGACGGCGATGTCGGTACGTCCGCTGCGACGCGCGAGCATCGCGGCGAAGACGGCGTGGACGAGCATGAACACCGTCACGTCGTGGCTGCGCGCCACCTCCCGCAGGCGACGATGGGTCTCGGCGTCGAGGGTCGAGACGATCTGCGCGCCACGGTGGCTCGGCTGCGCGGGGCGCGGCCGGTCGGCGGGCAGCGGCAGCGGGCTGTCGGGCAGGCCGGCGAGTGTGGTTGTCCAGTAGCCGAGTTGGCGGGCCGCGAGCGAGCTCGGATCGGTGGCGTCGCCGAGCAGTTCGTGCTGCCAGCGGGCGTAGTCGCCGTAGGTGACGGGCAGCGGCTCGAAGACCGGTGCCGCTCCCCCGCGACGCGCGGCGTAGGCGACGGCGAGATCGGTGAGCAGCGGTGCGACGGACGCGCCGTCGAACGCGATGTGGTGCACGGCGGCGGCGAGCACCCGTCGGCCGGGTTCGGCGTCGAACAACCGGATCCGCAGCGGCGCCTGCGCGGTGATGTCGAAGGGGGTCGTGATCGTGGCGGTCACGGCCGCGGCGACATCGTCCGGCGCGGAGTATTCGAGCACCGGCGGGTCGACGGGCACCTGCACGTCGCCGATGAAGGCGGTGCGCAGCACGCGGTGCCGGTCGACGACGTCGCTCACCGCGGCGGCGAGGGCGTCGACGTCGAGGTCGCCGGTCAGCGACAGCACGACCGGCACGAGATAGCCGGCGGTGCCGGTCTCGGCGCGCGCGACGATGCCGAGGCGGCGCTGCGCGGGGGCGATGGGCGGCGGGGTGTCGTCGTCGTAGCGGCGCAGCGCGATGCGGTGGTCGTCGCCGGATTCGATGCGGGCGGCGAGCGCAGCGAGGGTGGGGGCGGCCAGCACCTCGCGCACCGGCACGTCGGTGCCGAACGCCTCGCTCAGCCGCGCGGCGAAGACGACGGCCGAGAGCGAGTCGCCGCCGGCGGTGAAGAACCCGCGGTGCGCGGCCGGACGGGCACCGAGCACGTCCTCGGCGACGGTGACCACGAGGTCCTCGGCGTCGGTGAGGGGCCGGTCGAGGGCGGCATCGTCGTCGAGTGCGGCGGCGTCGTGCAGTTCGAGGGCGGCGACGTCGAGTTTGCCGTTGGGCGTGAGGGGCAGCTGGTCGAGCACGTGCACGCGGGTGGGCATGCGGTGCGGCGGCACGACGAGCGCGACGCGCGCGGTGATGTCGTCGGCCGACAGGTCCGGGCCGGCCGCAAAGGCGACGAGCGTGCCCGCCACCGCGACCACCGCGGCCTGCCGGATGCCGGGCTGGGCGAGCAGCGTCGCCTCGAGTTCGCCGGGTTCGATGCGCACGCCGCGCACCTTGAGCTGGCGGTCGGTGCGGCCGAGATAGCCGAGGGTGTCGTCGACGCGACGGTGGACGCGGTCGCCCGTGCGGTACATGCGTGCACCGCCGGGGGCGGCGACGAAGCGTTCGGCGGTGCGGGCCGGGTCGTCGAGGTAACCGGCGGCGAGGCCGTCACCGGCGAGGTACAGCTCGCCGACGGCGCCGGCCGGGACGGGACGCAGTCGCGCGTCGAGCACGTGGGCGACGGTGCCGGGCACGGGCTTACCGATGCTCGGACGGGTGCCGGGTTCGATGTCGACGAGGGTCGCGACGATCGTGGCCTCGGTCGGCCCGTACGCGTCGAGCATCACGCGGCCGTCGGCCCAGCGTGCCGCGAGCGACGGCGACAGCGATTCACCTCCGGAGGCGACGACCTTCAGGTCGGGCAGACCCTCGGGGTCGAGGGTGCCGAGCACGGTGGGGGTCGACAGGTAGTGGGTGATGCGCTGCTCGGCGAGGTAGCGGTGCAGGTCCTGGCCCGCATACACGTCCGGGGGTGCGACGACGAGGGTCGCGCCGGTGGTGTGGGCGAGCAGCAGTTCGAGCAGTGCCGCGTCGAACTCGGGTGAATAGCCGTGCAGCACGCGGTCGCCGGGCTCCACCCGGTAGCGCTCCGCCGCTTCGGCGGCGAGCGGGGCGAGTCCGCGGTGCGTCACCGCGACCCGCTTCGGGGTGCCGGTGGAGCCGGAGGTGGACACGACGTAGGCGGTGCCGGGCAGGCACGTCTCCCCCGCCTGCCGCGAATGCGTGAAGGCCGCACCGGTCTTGGTGATGGCCCACAGGGTGCGGATGTAGTCGACGCTGCGCGGGGCGTCGATGCGCACGATCCGGCCGTCCCGCGCGCCCTCGGCCCGCAACTGGGCGGCGAGGGTGTCGGACTGCTCGTCGAGTTCGCGGTAGGTGAGCGATTCGCCGTCGCCGCGCAGGGCCTCGCGATCGGGATGTGCGGCGGCGGTGGCACGCAGCATCTCGGCGAGCGTGCGTGCCGGGGCGGGTTCGCCGCCGTCGAGGGCGGGCGCCGGGGTGTCGACCGCCACTTCACCGATGGTGCGGCCGGGTGCGCCGGCCACGGCCTCGAGGAGCGCGACGAATCGGGTGGCGAGCAGTTCGGCGGTGCGGCCGGTGAAGCGGGCGGCGTCGAACACGAGCGTGCCGGTGTAGCCGCCGGGGCGCGGGGCGAGGGTGAACTGCAGGTCGAACTTCGGTGTGTCGTCGAGTATTTCGCGGGCCTCGACGGTGAGCTCCCCGAGGGTGATCGGGCCGGTACCGAAGTCCTGCAATGCCAGCGCGACCTGCGGTGCACCGCTCTGCCGCTCCGACAGCAGCTGCTCGTAGGGCACGGTCACGTGGTCGAAGGCGGCGACGTCGAAATCGCGGACCTGGCCGAGCAACCCGGTGAACGACATGTCGGGGGCCACGCGGGCGCGCAGCACGAGCGTGTCGAGGAACGGTCCGACGAGCTCTTCGAGCTGCGCCCAGCGGCGTCCGCCCACCACGGCGGCGACGGCGATGTCGTCGCTGCCGCCGAGTCGCGCGAGCAGCACGGACAGCGCGGCGTGCAGCACCATGAACTCGGTGGCGCCGTGCGTTCGGGCGAGTTCGGCGAGCGCGTCGCGCACCTCGGCGGGCACGGTGAAGTCGACGCTGCGCGCCCCGGTGTCGGTTCCGGGGGCGTCGGCGGGCAGTTCGGTGACGGTCAGTCCGTCGAGGGCGCGGCGCCAGTGCTCGAGGTCGCGTTCGGGGGTGCCGCGTTCGGCTTCCCACAGGGCGTAGTCGGCGTACTGCAGCGGCAGCGGCTCCCACTGCGGGGCCGTGCCGTTCACCCGGGCGAGGTAGGCGATGGTGAGGTCGCGCAGCAACGGTCGCAGCGACGTGCCGTCGGCGATCGAATGGTCGACGTCGAGGTGCAGCACGTGCCGGTCGGGGCCGGTGCGTTCGAGTCGCACGCGCCACCGGTCGCTGCGCGGCGCCTCGTGGATCTGCTGGTACACCCCGGCGCCGTCGACGATGTAGTCGGTGCGCAGGATCTCGTGCCGCAGCGCGATGTCGCCGAGCGCGGCCTGCAGGGCACCGAGGTCGAGCGGTCCGCTCAGGTTCACCTCGCTGCGCAACCGGTATGCATCGGGGGCAAGGGAACTCAGACCCCACAGGCGGCGCTGCGCGCGGCCGAGCGGGATCCGTGCCGGGCGTGGCGAGACCGCGACGGGCCCGGCACCGGTGTCGAAACCACCGGCGTCGAGGGCGGCCGCGAGTGCGTCGACGGTGGGGTTCGCGAAGACGGTGCGCAGCGGCACCTCGGTGCCGGTCTCGTCGCGCAGGCGTCCGACGAGGACGGTGGCGAGCAGCGAGTTGCCGCCGACGGCGAAGAAGTCGTCGGTGCGTCCCACCGTCGCACCGTCGCCGAGGACGTCGCCGATGATCCGGGCGACGAGTGCCTCGGTCTCCGTGCGCGGTTCGCTGCCGTCACCGGCGACGGGTTCGGGCAGCGCGGCGGCGTCGACCTTGCCGTGGGAGGTGAGCGGGATCGCGGCGAGCGGCACGATCGCGGTGGGCACGAGGTGTGCGGGCAGGACGCTGCGCAGCTGCGCCCGCAGGTCGGAGCCGTCGAGGTTCCCGCCGGTGACGTACGAGACGAGGCGACCGCCGCGCACGCGGGTCACCGCCCGCTCGACGCCGTCGAGTGCGGCGAGGGCGGTGTCGATCTCGCCGGGTTCGATGCGCACGCCGCGCAGCTTGATCTGGTTGTCGCTGCGGCCCACGAACTCGAGCGCACCGGCGCGGGTCCAGCGCACGAGGTCGCCGGTGCGGTAGCGGCGGCCGTCGGGTCCGGCGACGAACCGTGCTGCCGTGCGTGCGGCGGCGTCGCGGTAACCCGACGCGAGTCGCGGTCCCGAGACGTACAGTTCGCCGACCACCCCGGCGGGCACGGGACGCAGCCGCTCGTCGAGCACCTCGACGGTGACGCCGCGGACGGGAGTGCCGATGACGATGTCGTCGCCGGGACGCAGGGGCTGCGAGTTGGTGACGAACATCGTGGCCTCGGCCGGGCCGTAGCTGTTGATCAGAGTGCGCTCGCCGCCCCAGCGGTCGACGATCTCGTGGGTCAGGCGGTCGCCGCCGAGCACGAGGGTGCGCAGGGCGGGCAGGTCGCGCACCGGCACGGTGGCGAGGGTGGAGGGCGTCATCATCGCGTGGGTGATGGCGGCGCTGTCGAGCAGATCACCGAGGGCGGCGCCGCCGTAGCCGTCGGCGCCGGCCACCACGAGCGTCGCGCCGGAGATGCCGGCGGTGAGCATCTCGAGCATCGCGGCGTCGAACGACGGTGCCGCGACGTGCAGTACGCGATCGCCCGGGACGGCCGCGATGTATTCGCCGATGTCCTCGGCGAACGCGCTCGCGGCGCGCTGGGTGACGGTGACGGCCTTGGGATTTCCGGCGGTGCCGGAGGTGAAGACGAAGTAGGCGGGGGCGTCGGGTGCGGGGTCGACGACGTCGGCGAGCGGATGCTCGTCGTCGGAGGTCACCTCGAGCCACCGTACGTTCGCCGGAAGTGCCGGTGCTTCACCGACTCCCACGCGCACATCGGCGAGCATCTCGGCCAGGCGCGCGGTGGGGGCGGTGGGGTCGACGAGCATCGGTGCGGCACCGGCGCCGATGATGGCCCACACGGCGAGCACCGATTCGAGCGAGCGCGGGTAGGCGCACGCCACCGGATCGCCCGGACGCACACCGGCGAGTTGCAGGCGTGCAGCGAGAGCGTCGGAGTAGTGGAGCAGTTCGGGATACGACAGTTCGCGGTCGCCGTCGACGATCGCGAGTTCCTCGCCACCGGCGGCCGCACCCTGCGCCAGCCACTGCCGCAGCGACCGCGGCGCACCCGGTGTGGCACCCACGGCGGGCAGAGCAGTGTCGCCGTGCAGGTCGATCTCCCCGACCCGCACATCCGGATCCGCGACGGCCGCGCTGAGGATCGCGCGCAGACGATCGGCGTAGGCGGCGACGGTGTCGGCGTCGTACAGGTCTGTGCTGTAGAAGAATTCGAGGTCGATGCCGTCCTGCTGCTCGGTGACGGTGACCTGCACGTCGACGTTGACGTGTTCGGTGTCGACCGGCTCGGCCGTGACGGTCAGGCCGGGCAGCGCGAAGGTCGAGGCGACGGGCCGCGCCTGCGACAGCGCCACCTGGAACAGCGGGTGCCGCGCTTCGCTGCGGGCGGGCTGCAGCTTCTCGACGAGCGTCTCGAACGGCGCGTCGGGGTTCGTGTAGGCCGCGAGGTCGCGGCGGTGCACCTGCGCGAGCAGCTCGGCGAAGTTGACGCCGGGATCGACGTCGGTGCGCAGCACGAGGGTGCCGGCAAACATACCGACGACGTCGTCGAGCTGCGGGTCGCCGCGACCGGAGACGGCGGTGCCGATCGGGATGTCGCGACCGGCACCGTGCCGCGCGAGCAGCGCCGCGAGTGCGGCGTGGAGCACCATGAACACCGTCGCGCGACCCTCACGGGCCAGTGCGTGCAGACCGCGGACGAGATCGGCGTCGAGCGAGACGGTGTGGGCGGCACCGTGTCCGGTGGGTTGTGCGGGTCGCGGCCGGTCGCCGGGCAGGGTCACCTCGTCGGGCAGGCCGGCGAGTTCGTCCAGCCAGTACGGGATCTGTTCGTCGGCGATGCTGCGCTGCCGGCGCGCGTAGTCGGTGTACTGCACGGGCAGTGTCGGTAGCTCGGGGGCCGCGCCGGTGAGGCGGGCTTCGTAGGCGACGGCGATGTCGCGCAGCAGCGGCGTGAGCGACCAGCCGTCGGCCGCGATGTGGTGCAGGACGACGAGCAGCACGTGCCGGTCGGGTGCCGTCCGGTACAGCCGCAGGCGGGCCGGGGGTTCGACGGTGAGATCGAAACCGGTGGTGGCGTAATCGCGGACGAACTCGTCGAGGGCGTCTTCGGGCACGGCCACCGGCTCGAGATCGGGGCGTGCCGCGGGCAGCACGGTGTACTCGTCGGCGGCGGGGTAGACGGTGCGCAGCGTGCGGTGCCGTTCGAGCACGTCGCCCATGGCGTCGGCGAGAGCGCCGATGTCGAGGTTCCCCTCGAGCCGCACCGCGAACGGCAGGTTGTAGCTCGGGGATTGCGGGTCGAGGCGGTTGATGAACCACAGGCGTTGCTGCGCCGCCGACAGCGGAGCCGGGACGTCCGGGTCGGCGACGAGAGGCACACGGCGAGTGGGCGTATCGCGTCCAGTGGTTATATATGAGGTCAAGGCCGCAATGGTCCGGTTCTCGAAGATGTCTCTCACGGTGACATCGGTGTCCAGCACATCCGACAGGCGGCCCGCGAGACGCGTGGCGAGCAGCGAGTTGCCACCGAGGTGGAAGAAGTCGTCGTCGGCGCCGAGGGTGCCGGGGGCGATGCCGAGCAGTTCGGCGCACAGGTCCGCGACGAGCTCCTCGACCGGCCCGTGCGGTGCCGCTCCCCCACCGGCGGTGATGTCGGGGGTGGGCAGCGCGGCGCGGTCGAGTTTGCCGTTGGCGGTGAGCGGCAGCGCGTCGAGGACCACGGCGGCCGACGGCACGAGATAGTCGGGCAGGCTGCGGCGCAGGTCGCGCAGGACGGCGGGAGCGTCGCCGCCGACGAGATAGGCGACGAGCCGGTCGTCGCGCAGCAGCACCACCGCCTGACGCACACCCTCGCTGCGCAGCAGGGCGGCTTCGATCTCGCCGGGTTCGATGCGGTAGCCACGCAGTTCGATCTGCTGGTCGGCGCGCCCCAGATAGTGCAGGGCACCGCTGCTGTCGCGGCGTCCGAGGTCGCCGGTGCGGTAGCGGCGGGCGCCACCCGGGGCGGCGACGAACCGCGTCGCGGTCCGGCCGGGGTGTGCGCGGTAGCCGCACGCGAGTTGATCTCCGCGCACGTACAATTCGCCGATCGCGCCGGGAAGTGCGGGTCGCAGCGACGAGTCGAGCACGTCCACGGCGAGACCGGGCAGCGGCGCGCCGATGCCGGTCGCGGTGGCATCGCCGAAGGTGACGTGCACAGTGGTCTCGGTGATGCCGAACATGTTGACCGCCCGCACGTGCGGGTGGCGCTCGGCCCACGGGCGTACGCGCGCGGGGTCGAGGGCTTCGCCGCCGAAGATCAGCAGCCGCAGGTCGTCGAGCGGCGCGTCGGTGGCGGCGAGCTGGTAGAACGCCGTGGGGGTCTGGTTGAGCACCGTCACGCGGTGGCGGGTGAGCACGTCGACGAAGGCGGCCGGGTCGCGCACCGTGAGGTGGTCGACCACGACGACGCGGGCACCGGTGCCCAGCGGCGCCCACATCTCCCACACGGAGAAATCGAAGGCCGGCGAATGGAACAGCGTCCACACGTCGTCGGCGCGCAACCCGAATTCGCCGACGGTCGCGGCGAGCAGCGACAGCACGTTGCGGTGCGTCACCTGCACGCCCTTGGGGGTGCCGGTGGATCCCGAGGTGTAGACGATGTAGGCGCCGAGATCCGCGACGAGCGGGAAATCGAAGAGGGCACCGTCGTCGAGGCGGGCGGCCACCTGCGGATCGTCGAGTCGCACTGCGGGAACCCGGATGTCGGCGAGGTCGCTGTCGGTGACCACCAGGGTGGGTTGCGCGTCGTCGAGCAGGGCCTGCAGGCGCGTGGCGGGATGCGTGACGTCGACGGGCAGGTAGATGCCGCCGACGCGGGAGACGGCGAGGATCGCGACGACCAGTTCGGGGGTGCGCGGCAGTGCGACCGCGACGACGTCCTCGGCGGTGACGCCGTGTTCACGAAGGAGTGTGGCGAGCGCGCCCGAGCGCGACCACAGGGCGCCGTAGCTGAGGGAGTACCCGTTCCCCACCACGGCGACGGCCTCGGGATCGTCGGCCACGCGTTGCGCGACCAGCTCGGGCAGCGACTCGGCCGGAAGTTGCTGCGCGGCGCCGACGGGGGTGAAGTCGGCGCCGCACAACTCGATACCGCCGACCGGCACTGCCGGATCGGCGGTAACAGAGTCGAGGATACGCACAAACCACGACTGCCACTGCACAATCGTGTGCGAATCCAAAAGTTCGTCCGAGTACGTCAGGATCGTGTCCAAGCCGGCCGGTACACCGGTCTCCGAACGACGTTCCCGGACGGTCATCTCCAGGTCGACGCGAGCGGTGCCCACCGGGATCTCGCGGATCGTCGTGGAACTGCCGGGCAGCGTGAACTCGTCGAGTGAGAACGACTCGTACGCCAGGATGACCTGGAACAACGGATGATGGGCGTCGGTGCCGGCCCCCACCGCGTCGACGATGCGGTCGAACGGCACGTCGGCGTGGGCGAAGGCGTCGAGGTCGGCGCGGCGGGTATCGGCGAGCAGGTCGGCGAAGGTGCGGCGCGGATGCACCCGCAGGCGCAGCGGCACGGTGCCGACGAACATGCCCACCACGTCGTCGACCGCGGCGTCGCTGCGTCCGGAGACCGGGGTGCCGACGGTGACGTCGTCGGTGGCGGCGAGCGCCGAGAGCAGCGTCGCGAGCGCGGCGTGCAACACCATGAACGGCGTGACGTCGTGGGCGCGGGCGAGTTTGTCGATCGCGGCGTGCAGTTCGGCGGGGATCGTGAAGCTCGCGCGACCCGCGGTTCCCGTCGCCGCTGCGGTGCGGGGACGGTCGGTGGGCAGCGCGAGCAGCGGCGGCGCGTCGTCGAGGGTCTGTTTCCAGAAGGCGAGCTGCCGGGCCGCGAGACTGTCGGGGTCGTTCTCGTCGCCGAGCACGGCCCGGTGCCAGCGCGCGTAGTCGCGGTAGGTGACCGACGGAGCCGGCAGGTCCGACGATTCCCCGTCGCGGTGGGCGCGATAGGCGGCGACGGCGTCGCGACCGAGCGGCAGCAGCGACAGGCCGTCGGCGGCGATGTGGTCGATCACCACGGCGAGCACGTAACCGGAGTCCGTCCGGTACAGGCGGATGCGGATCGGCGGATCGACGGTGAGATCGAAACGCACACGGGCGAATTCGGCCAGTTCCGCATCGAGGGCGGTGCCGGCGTCGACGGGCTCGAGGTCGAGTGTCACCGTCGGCAGCACGTGCCGGCGCGGGCCGGACGGGCTGTCGGGGAAGACCGTGCGCAGCGAGTCGTGGCGTGCGACCACCGTGGCGGCGGCCGCGCGCACCGCGTCGAGATCGGTGTCGACGTCGAGGTCGAGCGCGAAGGCGATGTGATCGCCGCCGTCGGCGCGGTCGGCCACGTCGAACCGGTTGAGCAGCCACATGCGCTGCTGCGCGGGGGCGAGCGGTGCGTCGCTGTCGTCGTCGACGTGCACGAGCGGCAGGTGCTCGCCCGCGGGTTCCTCGGCGAGCAGGTTCGCGAGTTCGGTGACGGTGGGGTGCTCGAAGATGTCGCGCACACCCACCCGGCGACCGGCGACGCCCCGCAGACGCGCCGCGAGCTGGGTCGCGAGCAGCGAGTTGCCACCGACAGCGAAGAAGTCGTCGGATCCGGCGACGTTCGGCAGATCGAGCAGGTCGGCGACGACACCGGCGACGAGTTCTTCGGTGACGCTGCGATATCCGTCGGTGCGAGTCGCGGCGAGCACCGGCTCGGGCAGGGCCGCGCGGTCGATCTTGCCGGTGCTGGTGAGCGGCAGCGCGTCGAGCACGGTGACGGTCGCGGGCACCATGTGCCGGGGCAGACGCTCGGCGGCCCACTCGCGGATCTCGTGCGGGTCGAGGCGGCCGTTGCGGCTGTGCACGTAGGTGGCGAGGGTGTCGCCGCGCACCACGGTCACGGCGGTGCCGATGCCCGGGTGGTTCTGCAGGGTCGCGTCGATCTCGCCGAGTTCGATGCGGAAACCGCGGATCTTGACCTGGTGGTCGCTGCGGCCTACGAATTCGAGGGCGCGGTCGTCGTCGTGTCCCGTCCAGCGGACGAGATCGCCTGTGCGGTAGAGGCGCCCGGCGCCGAACGGGTTCGCGACGAACCGGTCGGCGGTGAGCGCGGGGGCGTCGAGGTACCCGCGGGCCACGCCCTGCCCCCCGAGATACAGCTCGCCCGTCACCCCTTCGGGAACGGGCCGCAGGCGTTCGCCGAGCACCACGGCGGTGACGCCGACGAGGCCGGTACCGATGGTGAGCCGGTCGCCCGGTGCGAAGGGTTCGCTCGAGGTGGCGAGCACCGTCGTCTCGGTGGGTCCGTAGACGTTGAGCAGGGTGCGGCCGGGTGCCCAGCGTTCGGCGGTCTCGACCGGCCACGCCTCGCCACCGATCGCGATCGTGCGGAGAGCGTCGAGTGCGGCGGGGTCGAGCTGGGTGGGCACCGAGGGCGTCGAGAACCAGTGGGTGATGCCTTCGGCGCGAAGCAGTTCCACCAGTTCGTCGCCACCGAACAGGTCGGCGGGCGCCACCACCAGCGTGCCGCCGGCGGTGAGCGCCAGGACGTATTCGAGCACTGCGCCGTCGAAGGCGGGGT
>NZ_AJVB01000085.1:0-11451 GCF_000278445.1 Rhodococcus sp. R1101 | reverse complement strand
CCGGTCGTGACCCTCAGCGCGGTGACGATCCTGATCCTGTCGCTGGTGGCCGCTGTCGTCGTAGCGATCGGTGTATGGGCTTATTCCACCGCCAACCGCCTCGACCGCCTCCACGTGCGCTCGGACCTGTCCTGGCAGGCTCTGGACGCGGCCCTGGCCCGGCGCGCGGTGGTCGTGCGGAGCATCGCGGCGTCGATCCCGGTGCCGGAGGGACGCGCCCTCGCACTGCTCGCCGACACCGCCGAGCGGGCCGACCGTACTCGGCGCGAGGAAGCCGAGAACGCGTTGTCGGCGGCCCTGGCACGGCTCGAGACCGGCCGATTGCGGCCCCAGCTCGTAGCCGAACTCGCGGACGCGGAGGCGCGGGTCCTCATCGCCCGTCGCTTCCACAACGACGCGGTGCGCGACACCTTGGCGCTGCGTCGCCGTCGGCCGGTCCGCTTGCTGCATCTCGGCGGTACCGCGCCGCTGCCCACCTACTTCGAGATCGCCGAACGCGCGGGTACGGTCGCGACCGCTCCCGCGCCCGTACCTGCCGCCCGCACCACTCCGATTCCGGATCGGGCACGCACGTCGGCCAGGGTCGTGCTGCTCGACGAGGACGGCCGGGTCCTGCTCCTGCGCGGACACGACCCGGCGGCGCCCGAGCGGCACTTCTGGTTCACGGTCGGCGGCGCGGTCGAGGGTGGCGAGGACCTGGCGACGGCCGCGCTCCGGGAGATCGCCGAGGAGACCGGCCTCCGCGTCGATCGCGATCACCTGTGCGGGCCGATGTGGCGGCGTGTGGCGGTGTTCCCGTTCAACGGGGAGGTCCTGCATTCGGAGGAGTTGTTCTTCGCGGTGCGGGTGCCGTCGTTCGAACCCGCCGACGAGGGTTTCACCGATCTCGAGCGGCGCATGCGCCTCGAGCATCGCTGGTTCGACGACGAGGACCTGCAGGCGCTCGTGCGGTCCGGAAACGCGGTCTACCCGCAGGATCTGCCCGAGCTTCTCGACGAGGCGCGGCAGATCGCGGCGCGGCGACGCGAACCGGAGATCCGCGCGATCCACTGACACCGCCAGAAGCATCTCGGTCACGCCGAGCGTGTACACGTGCGGGCCAGTGTGCGGAACTGGACGGTTCCGACGAGAATATGCGGGTCCCGATACCCGGACTGCGCGCCACTCGCTACGAGAATATGCGCTGATGCGGACGACAGTTCGGGTCGGCGTGATCGAACCTGCCGACGCTCGGTGAAGGAATGGACCGACATAATGCAGTCCAGTTGTTCGCAACTGGCTATGGGTCCGGCTCCGATACACCCCTAAGCTGGGGACCGCTGCCCGGTCGCTCGTGCGCCGGCAGTATTCGTCGATCCGTCCACCGAGGAGGAATTCCCATCGTGACCAGCCCCGATACCGCCCCCGTCACCGGCACCGCCCGCGTCAAGCGAGGCATGGCCGAGATGCTCAAGGGTGGGGTGATCATGGACGTGGTGACCCCCGAGCAGGCGAAGATCGCCGAGGACGCCGGCGCGGTGGCGGTCATGGCGCTCGAACGCGTGCCCGCCGACATCCGCGCGCAGGGCGGCGTGTCGCGCATGAGCGACCCCGACATGATCGACGGCATCATCGAGGCCGTCTCGATCCCCGTCATGGCCAAGGCCCGCATCGGCCACTTCGTCGAGGCCCAGATCCTGCAGGCCCTCGGTGTCGACTACATCGACGAGTCGGAGGTGCTCACCCCCGCCGACTACGAGAACCACATCGACAAGTTCGCGTTCACGGTGCCGTTCGTGTGCGGTGCCACAAATCTCGGTGAAGCACTGCGCCGTATCAACGAGGGCGCGGCGATGATCCGTTCCAAGGGCGAGGCAGGCACCGGCGACGTGTCGAACGCCACGACCCACATGCGCCGGATCCGCCAGGAGATCCGTCGTCTGACCTCGCTTCCCGAGGACGAGCTCTACGTCGCCGCCAAGGAACTCCAGGCGCCCTACGATCTCGTCGTGGAGGTCGCGCGGGCGGGCAAACTGCCCGTCACCCTCTTCACGGCCGGTGGAATCGCCACCCCCGCCGACGCGGCGATGATGATGCAGCTCGGCGCCGAGGGCGTGTTCGTCGGATCCGGAATCTTCAAGTCGGGCAACCCCGCCCAGCGTGCGGCCGCGATCGTCAAGGCCACCACCTTCCACGACGATCCGGACGTGCTCGCGAAGATCTCACGTGGTCTCGGTGAGGCGATGGTGGGCATCAACGTCGACGAGATCCCGCAACCCCACCGGCTCGCCGAACGCGGCTGGTGATCGCCTCATCGGGGTGCGTGCAGGGCGAGCAGGGCGACGTCGTCCTGCACGCCCTGCCCGAGCGTCCCGAGCACCTCGCACACAGCCCCGACGGCCTCTGCGGCGGTCGCCGGCTTCGACGCGCGAACGTGATCGAGCAGCCGTTCCTCCCCGAAACGCTCACGGGTCTCACCGGAGACGAGTGCCTCGCTCACGCCATCGGTGTACAACAGCAGCGTGTCGCCGGGACGCAACGCGAAGGCGTGCTCGACGAGTCGCGGGGCGGGCAGCATCCCGATCAGCTGTCCGCCGACCGTCGGCAGGTAACCGACGCTGCCGTCCGCGCGCACGAGGATCGGCGGCGGATGCCCACCCGAGGCGAGGCGGATGTCGATCCTTCCCGACGCCGGGTCGGGCGCGACCGTACCGAAGGCGAGCGTGCAGAAGGGTGCTCGCGCGCCGCTGTCGCGTTCGTCGAGCAGAGTCGTGTTGAGCGTCCTGAGCGCCGCCGACGGGTCCGTCTCGTAGACCGCCGCGGCACGCAAGGTGTACCGGACGATCGACGTCACCGCTGCCGCGCGGGCGCCCTTTCCGCACACGTCGCCGAGGAACAGTCCCCATGTTCCGGCGCGCGCGGGGAACAGGTCGTAGAAGTCGCCGCCGACCTCGTCGGGAGACGCGATGTGGTAGTACGCGTCGACCTCGAGGCCCGGCACCTCCGGCAGGCTCGGCGGGAGGAGAGTGGCCTGGAGAGTGGTGTTGACCGTGCGGAGCCGTTCGCGTTCGAGTTCGGCCTCCCGGCGGGCCCGCAGCAGTTCCGACTCGTAGGCCCGGCGTTCGCGGGCGTCGAAGAGCATGGTGCGGATCAGTGCCGGCCTGCCCTCGGCGTCGGACTCCACGACGGACGCGGCCAGGACGGGCAGCCGGGTCCGGTCGGCCCGGACGAGTTCGAGAGCGATCCCGTTGATCTGCCCCTGCACGAGCAGGAGCGGAGCGTAGTGGGTCTCGTGGTAGATGCGACCGCCCACGCTGAGCAGGTCGGAGAAGTACCGCTTGCCGACCAGGTCGTCGCTCGGGTATCCGAGCCAGTCCGTCAGCGTCCGGTTGACGTCGGCGATGCGGCCGTCGGGGAGGGTCGTGAGGAATCCGCACGGCGCGTTCTCGTAGAGCATGTCGCCGTGGCGCGGGCCGGGATCGAGGATCCGATCGGGCGTCGCCGTCACCCCGATCTGCGTGCGAACGCCGCGATCGCGGCGGCGGTCTCTTCCGGTGCGCTGAGCTGTGGGCAGTGGCCGGTCGCGTCCAGGGTCACGAGTTCGCTCCCCGGGATCTGCTCGTGAACGAACACGCCGACCTCACGCGGCGCGATCGCATCGTGGGCGCACTGAGCGACGAGAGTGGGCACCGACACCGCCGCCAGGTCGGCGCGGTTGTCGGACAGGAAGGTCACCCGGGCGAAGACCCGCGCCACCGCAGGGTCGGTGCGGCAGAAGATCTCGGCGAGTTCGTCACCGAGCTCCGGCCGGCCGGGATTGCCCATGATGACCGGGGCCATCGTGTCGGTCCAGCCGAGATAGTTCGCCTCGAGGGAGTCGAGCAGTTCGTCGATGTCGGCCGCGCTGAACCCGCCGCGGTAACCGGTGACCGGATCGTCGATGAAACACGGGGACGGTGCGAGGAGCACGAGTCCGGCAAAGACGTCCGGGGCTGCAGCGGCGGCGAGGACGCCGATCGAGGCGCTCACCGAGTGACCGACGAAGACCACCGGACCGAGGTCCAGGCCCCGGCACAGGTCGACGACGTCCTCCGCGTAGGTCTCCATCCGCGAATAGCGCCGAGGGTCCCAGGCCGTCGCATCGGAACGCCCGGAACCGACGTGGTCGAACCGCACCACGGTGAAGTCGGATTCGAGACGCGGGGTCACCAGGCGCCACAAATGCTGGTCGCAGCCGAAACCGTGCGCGAGGACGACGACCGGACCCGGCCGGTTCCCGGTGATCGTCACGCTGTTGCGGCGCACCACATCGGTGACGTCTTGCATTGCACCCCCTCTGTTCTCCCGAGCGTGTCACATTCGGTACTCGAAGGCGATCCCGGTTGCCGCACGACTTCCCGGGGACCCGGCGTTCGGCGCACGTCCGTGCAGCTAGCCTTCTTGCGAACGGTGCACAGAAGGAGATCGCATGGCGAAGATCGAGCAGATCCTGGCGCTCGAAAAGATCGAGAACGACATCTTCCGGGGCATAGCGACGGAGACGCTGCTGCCGCGGACGTTCGGTGGTCAGGTCGCCGCGCAGGCGCTGGTGTCGGCGGTGCGCACCGTCGAACCCGACCATCTGGTGCACTCGCTGCACGGTTACTTCCTGCGCCCCGGCAATCCCACGATGCAGATCGTCTACCTCGTCGACCGGATCCGCGACGGCCGCTCCTTCTGCACCCGGCGCGTGACGGCCGTCCAGGACGGCAAGGCGATCTTCACCATGTCGGCGTCGTTCCACGTGCGCGACGAGGGGATCGAGCACCAGGACACGATGCCTCGGGTGCCGGATCCCGAGGAACTGCCCGATCCGGAGACCGTGATCGACGACGCCACCCTGCTGTGGGCCAAGAAGGAATGGGCCGAGTGGGACTTCCGGTTCGTTCCCCGCGACCGGATGGATTCGTCGAGCAGGATGGCCGCGCAGCAGCAGTTGTGGTTCAAGTCCCGCGAGATCCTTCCCGACGATCCGGTCTTCCACGTGTGCACCCTCGCGTACATGAGCGACATGACGTTGCTGGGCTCGGCGAGTGTCGGCCACGACGACGAACGGACGCAGGGCGCGTCCCTGGACCACGCGATGTGGTTCCTGCGGCCGTTCCGCGCCGACGACTGGCTGCTCTACGACCAGACGTCACCCTCCGCCGGACTGGGCCGGGCGCTGACCCAGGGGCGGATCTTCGATCGCAACGGCAACATGGTCGCGGCGGTGGTGCAGGAAGGACTCACGCGGTACCTGCGCGATTCCTGAACGGGAAGTCCCGACCGGGCGCCCTTCGGAACCGTCGCGGGCCCGGCGCTCCGACGCTGCACACCGGCGACCCAGAACGGACAGGCAGGCAACAGTGACCACTACTTCCCCCACGATCGGCGTCCTGGCATTGCAGGGCGACGTCCGCGAACATCGCAGCGCTCTCGAGGCGGCAGGCGCGCGGACGATCGCGGTGCGTCGCGAACGCGAACTCGACGAGGTCGACGGCATCGTCCTTCCGGGAGGCGAATCCACCACCGTCAGCCGTCTGCTGCGTGTGTTCGACCTGCTCGAACCGCTGCGGGCCCGGTTGAAGGCCGGGCTGCCCGCCTACGGTTCGTGTGCCGGCATGATCCTGCTCGCGTCCCGGGTGCTCGACACCACCGACGATGCCGAACATCTGGACGCACTCGACATCGTGGTGCGCCGCAACGCGTTCGGCCGCCAGGTGGATTCGTTCGAGACCGACCTGCCCGTGACGGGCCTCGACGACGGTCCGGTGCGCGCGGTCTTCATCCGCGCACCCTGGGTGGAAGAGGTCGGTTCCGGCGTCGAGGTCCTCGCCACGGTGCCGGACGGGCCGGCGGCGGGACGAGTGGTCGCAGTGCGTCAGGGCGCTGTGATCGCGACGTCCTTCCATCCCGAGATCACCGGTGACCATCGTGTGCACCGGCTGTTCGTGGAGACCGTGCGCTCGGCGACCCGGCGGCCGGGCGGTATCCCACAACGGGAGCGCGTAGAATCGACTCTCCGACCTGTCGGTTGACGCCGACCACACTTCGCCGGAAGGGGCTCGAAGCGAATGAGCGGCCACTCCAAATGGGCCACCACCAAGCACAAGAAGGCGGTCATCGACGCCAAGCGCGGCAAGATGTTCGCGAAGCTCATCAAGAACATCGAGGTGGCGGCCCGGACCGGCGGTGGCGACCCGGCGGGTAACCCGACCCTGTTCGACGCCATCCAGAAGGCGAAGAAGAGCTCGGTCCCGAACGACAACATCGAGCGTGCGCGCAAGCGCGGCGGCGGTGAGGAAGCCGGTGGCGCCGACTGGCAGACCATCACCTACGAGGGTTACGGCCCCAACGGTGTCGCGCTGCTCATCGAGTGCCTGACCGACAACCGCAACCGCGCCGCCGGCGAGGTCCGGACGGCGATGACCCGCAACGGCGGCAACATGGCCGATCCGGGCTCGGTCGCCTACCTGTTCACCCGCAAGGGCGTGGTGGTGCTCGAGAAGAACGACCGGAGCGAGGACGAGATCCTCGAGGTCGTCCTCGAAGCCGGCGCCGAGGAGATCAACGATCTCGGCGACTCGTTCGAGATCGTCTCCGAGGCGAGCGACCTGATCGCCGTGCGTACGGCTCTCGTCGACGCCGGCATCGACTACGACTCCGCCGATCCGGATTTCCGGGCCTCGGTCGAGGTGCCCGTCGACGCCGAGGGCGCGCGCAAGGTCATGAAACTGGTCGACGCGCTCGAGGACTGCGACGACGTGCAGAACGTCTACACGAACGTCGACATCTCCGACGACGTGCTCGCAGAACTCGACGCCTGAGCGACGTTCGCGTCGTAATCCGTCTCCGAGCGACGCTCTCGTCGCCCTTGTCGCAGCGGCCGGGGTCGCGTGTCGGTCTCCCGGCACCCGACCCCGGCCGCTATGCTCTCGAACAGGCGTTCGCAATCGTGCGGAGCGGGTCGGGATCCGTCGAGAGTTGTCGGAACCGGCCGTATTCGGGTGTCGAGAGGTGAGTCGGGTGCGCGTAATGGGTGTCGACCCCGGTCTGACCCGCTGCGGGCTCGGGATGGTCGACACCGGACGCGGACGCGACGTCATCCCCGTCGCCGTGGGTGTCATCCGCACCTCGCCCGACCTCGCCCTGCAGCACCGGCTGCTCGAGGTGTCCGACTCGGTCGAGGAATGGATGGACCGCTACAAACCCGACGTCGTCGCGATCGAGCGCGTGTTCTCCCAGCACAACGTGCGTAGCGCGATGGGCACCGCGCAGGCCGGTGGCGTCGTCGCCCTGGCCGCGGCGCGGCGGGCGATCCCGGTCATGTTCCACACGCCGAGCGAGGTGAAGGCCGCGGTCACCGGCAGCGGCACGGCCGACAAGAAGCAGGTGACCACGATGATCACCCGCATCCTCAAGCTCGATTCCGCGCCGAAGCCCGCCGATGCCGCCGATGCGCTCGCGTTGGCCGTCGCACACTGTTGGCGAGCTCCGCTGCTCGCCAGACTCGCGGCCGCCGAAGCTGCGGCCGCCCAGCAGAAGAAACGCTACGAGGAGCGGCTGCGCGAACAGTCGGCCGTACGGAAGGCAGGTAGCCGGTGATCGCCTCGGTACACGGCGAGGTACTCGACATAGCCCTCGACCATGTGGTGATCGAGGCGGGAGGGATCGGCTATCGGATCAACACCACACCCGCGACCCTCGCCGGGCTCCGGCGCGGAGAGCAGGCCAGACTTGCCACCGCGATGATCGTCCGCGAGGACTCGATGACGCTGTACGGCTTCGTCGACTCGGAGGCGCGCGAGTTGTTCGGCCTGTTGCAGACGGTCAGCGGGGTCGGCCCCCGGCTCGCCATGGCCACCCTGGCCGTGCTCGAACCCGACGCCCTGCGTGCGGCCCTGGCCGACGGCAACACCGCGGCGCTGACGCGGGTACCGGGGATCGGCAAGCGCGGTGCCGAGCGCATGATCGTCGAACTGCGCGACAAGGTCGCGGCCTTCGGTGCGGCCGGATCGGCGTCGGTCGCGGCCGGTGCCTCGCCGCTGCGCGACCAGATCGTCGAGGCCCTGGTCGGGCTCGGTTTCACTCCGCGACAAGCGGAGCCGGCCGCCGACAAGGTGCTCACCGAGGATCCGGGCGCCGACGTCTCCACGGCACTGCGGTCGGCGCTGAAGCTGCTGGGTAGGTCGCGGTGACCGACGAGTACCGCGAGTTCGACGCGGCCGCGTCCGACCGCGAGCGGTCGCCGGTGACGGCCGAGCATCTGCCCTCCGACAGCGACATCGAGACGAGTCTGCGCCCGACCAGTCTCGACGACTTCATCGGGCAGCCGAGGGTCCGCGAGCAGCTACAGCTCGTGCTGCGCGGCGCCAAGCTCCGCGGCGGCACTCCGGATCACATCCTCCTGTCGGGACCCCCCGGTCTCGGCAAGACGTCGATGGCGATGATCATCGCCACCGAACTCGGCACGTCGCTACGACTCACCTCCGGTCCCGCGCTCGAACGCGCCGGCGATCTCGCCGCGATGTTGTCGAATCTCGCCGAGGGTGACGTGCTGTTCATCGACGAGATCCATCGCATCGCGCGCCCCGCCGAGGAGATGCTGTATCTCGCGATGGAGGACTTCCGCGTCGATGTCGTGGTGGGGAAGGGGCCGGGCGCGACGTCCATCCCGCTCGAGGTCGCTCCCTTCACCCTCGTCGGCGCGACCACCCGTTCCGGTGCCCTCACCGGCCCCCTGCGCGATCGGTTCGGTTTCACCGCGCACATGGACTTCTACGAGCCCCCCGAGCTGCAGCGGATCCTGCACCGGTCCGCCTCGATCCTCGGGATCGATCTGCGCGACGACGCTGCCGCGGAGATCGCCGGCCGCTCGCGGGGCACTCCGCGTATCGCGAACCGGTTGCTGCGGCGCGTCCGCGACTACGCCGACGTGCGGGCCGACGGTGTCGTGACCCGGGCCGTCGCTCAGGCCGCGCTCGAGGTGTACGACGTCGACCCGATCGGTCTCGACCGTCTCGACCGTGCCGTGCTCGGTGCTCTCGTGCGCAGTTTCGGTGGCGGCCCGGTCGGGGTGTCCACGCTCGCCGTGGCGGTGGGGGAGGAACCCGCCACGGTCGAGGAGGTGTGCGAACCGTTCTTGGTCCGTGCCGGGATGGTGGCCCGCACCCCGCGCGGACGGGTGGCCACGCAGGCCGCCTGGCTGCAACTCGGGCTCACCCCGCCGCCGGAAGCCGCCACCGGTGGCATCGAGGTACGCGCGCGTGAACCCCAGCTCGACCTGTTCGAGGACGGCTCCGGCACCGTCCGCGAAGGTGGTGCCGATCCGTCCGACCCGGACGATCCGGACGTACGGCGGTAGGACGCTCGGCCGGGGAATGGCACACTGGTCTACTGCGTCGGTCTGTGGAGGCCGACCCCGACGTCGTGGAGCCGCCCGCGCCACCACGACACGCTGGTGTCGCCTGCGTCACCACCCGCCGACAACGACCGAGGACTGACTTCAACGATGGAACTGCTCTTCCCTCTCCTGATCCTGGCACTGCTCGTCCCCACCTTCCTGGGCGTGCGGCGTCAGAAGAAGGAGATGCAGAAGGTGTCGGTGTTGCAGGATTCCCTGCGCATCGGCGATCGCGTCATGACCACTGCGGGGCTGCACGCCACGGTGGCGGCGCTCGCCGACGACACCGTCGATCTCGAGATCGCGCCGGGCGTCGTGACCACCTGGTCGCGCCTGGTCGTCCGGGAACGCGTCGAGACTGCGACCGCGCAGGATCCGGACCTGTTCCGCAAGGACGACGATACGAATCCGCCGGAGGGACGTCCCACCGAGTACTGACGGCAGCTCCGCGCCCCACCGTGTCGGCACCGGACTCCCGGTGTCGAGGCCGAGCGCCGCGCGACTGCATCCGACCACCACTCACTCTCATCGAGGAGACCGACAGACCGTGGCACCTTCCAATGGATCGGTGCATCCCGTGCGCGCTCTCGCCCTGTTCGGGGTGATTCTCGCCGCGTTGTATGCACTGGTCTTCTTCACCGGGGACAAGTCGCCCACCCCGAAGCTGGGCATCGACCTGCAGGGGGGCACCCGCGTCACCCTTACCGCGCGAACCCCCGACGGGAGCAGCCCGAGTCCGGACAGCCTCCGCCAGGCCCAGCAGATCATCGAGACCCGCGTCAACGGCCTCGGTGTCTCGGGTTCGGAAGTGATCGTCGAGGGCGACAACCTCGTGATCACCGTTCCGGGTGAGGACAGTGCCCAGGCCAGGACTCTGGGACAGACCGCCCGTCTGTACATCAGGCCGGTGATCGGGGGACCGATCGACGCGAACATGACGGCCGAGGATCTCGCCCAGCAGCCCGGTGCCGGTGCACCCGGCGGCGGCCTGCCTGCCGAACCCGCACCGGCAGAGCCGGCTCCCGCCGACCAGGCGCCGCCGGCCGAGGCGCCCGAACCACAGGGGCGCCCGTTCCCGGCGCAGGATCCCACCGCGCCGACCGACGCCCCGGAACCGGGCGACGCTCCGGCCGAGCCCACCGATGCACCCGGGACGCCCGCTCCCGCACCGGAGGGCGTGACGCCCGCTCCTGCCCAGCCGAACGACGGCTCGCTCACTCCGCAGGAACAGGCAGCCGCCGACATCGCCGCGGCCAAGGCCGCCCGTCAGAGCGAGGACCCCGCGGTCCAGCAGGCGGCGGCCCTCGCCCTCGACTGCTCCGCGGCCGACCCGCTCGCCGGCAACGACGACCCGGCGCTCCCTCTCGTCGCCTGCTCGACCGACGGCACCGCGATCTACCTGCTCGGACCGAGCATCATCGACGGCCAGCAGATCGAGGACGCGACCTCCGGTTTCAATCAGCAGCAGTCGCGCTACGAGGTCAGCCTGACCTTCGACAGCGAGGGCAGCAACACGTGGGCGCAGTTCACCGCCGCGAACATCGGTCAGCAGGCCGCCTTCGTGCTCGACTCCAAGGTCGTCAGCGCCCCCGTGATCCAGGGCGCCACCCCTTCCGGCAGCGCCACCTCGATCACCGGCCAGTTCACGAATACGCAGGCCGCAGAGCTCGCGAACACCCTCAAGTACGGCTCGTTGCCGTTGTCGTTCGTGGCATCCGAAGCCGAGACCGTCTCCGCCACACTGGGTCTGGCATCGCTCGAGGCCGGTCTGATCGCCGGTGCGGTGGGTCTGGCCCTGGTGCTCCTGTTCTGCCTCGCGTACTACCGGATGCTCGGACTGCTCACCGCGTTGTCGCTCGTTCTCGCGGGTCTGGCGGTCTACGCGGTCATGGTGCTGCTCGGCAGATACATCGGGTTCACGCTCGACCTCGCCGGCGTCGCCGGTCTGATCATCGGTATCGGCATGACCGCCGACTCGTTCGTCGTGTTCTTCGAACGGATCAAGGACGAGATCCGGGAGGGGCGGAGCTTCCGTTCCGCGGTGCCAC
>NZ_AJVB01000084.1:0-11661 GCF_000278445.1 Rhodococcus sp. R1101 | reverse complement strand
GCTCGAAAGCGGAATGGCCACCGACCCCGACGACCGGCCGCAGACGGCGGCCGCCTTCGGCGAGATCCTGCGGAACATCCAACGAGCTCACGGCCTACCGGTCGACGAGATGGCCCTGCCCGGTCCTCCTCCGACGAGTCCACCGCAGACACCGGCGGACCTGCCCGTCACGGGACCGTCGTCGGGGGTGCTCTCGGGCCCCACAGGACCGACCGTCGCACCGTCGACCAGGTTCCGTCCGCCGTCGACCACCCGTCCGCTCGTCGAACGCCGTCGGCTGATCTCGCTGTTGCAGGCCGGACGACGACGTCGTCTCATCGCCATCCACGCCCCCACGGGTTTCGGGAAATCCACTCTGGCCGCGCAATGGCGGGACGTTCTCGCCGACGAGGGCGCCCGGGTCGCCTGGCTGACGGTCGACGACGACGACGACAACGTGCTGTGGTTCCTCGCGCACCTGATCGAGGCGATGAAACAGGTGCGTCCTTCGCTGGCACGCGAACTCGCCCAGATCCTCGACGTTCACGGGAACGACGCCGAACGTTACGTACTGTCCACACTGATCGACGATCTGCACCGATCCGACACCGCCGTGACACTCTTCGTCGACGACTGGCACCGGGTGAGTTCGCCCGAGACGTGCGCCGCCCTCGACTTCCTGCTCGACAGGGGCTGCCACCACCTGCAACTCGTCGTGACCAGCCGCAACCGTTCCGGCCTTCCGCTGAGCCGCATGCGGGTGCGCGACGAGCTCGTCGAACTCGATTCGACTGCACTGCGTTTCGACGTCGACGAATCCGATTCGTTCCTGCGCGGCGTGAGCGGCATCGACCTCGGGCCGGAGGACGTCCAGGACCTGAACCGAAGCACCGAAGGCTGGGTGGCGGCACTGCAACTCGCGTCGTTGTCGTTGCGCGACAGCGACGATCCGTCATGGATGATCGAGAACATCACGGGACGGCACCACGCGATCGGTGAGTTCCTCGCCGACAACGTGCTCTCGACACTCGAACCCCGGATGTACGAGTTCCTGCTGGCCACGTGCATCACCGAATCCGTCAGCGGCAGCCTTGCCGCAGCGTTGACCGGCGACCCGCGCAGTCAGGCCGTCCTGGAGGAAGCAGAGGAACGCGACCTGTTCCTGCGGCACCTCGACGACGAGCGTGTCTGGTTCCGGTACCACCACATGTTCCTGGACTTCCTCCGGCGACGCCTCGAGCGCGACCATCCGGAGAAGATCGCCGGACTGCACCGCACGGCCGCCGACTGGTTTGCGCGGCATCACATGTTGCGTGAGGCCGTCGACCACGCGATGGAGGCCGGCGATACGGATTTCGCCGTCGATCTGCTCGCCGCCGACGGCATGTATCTGATGGAGCACGGGCACATCGCTCCCCTGCTCGCGCTGATCGACACGTTGCCGCCGCAGGCCGTCGCACGCGAACCGCGGTTGCTGCTGGCGCAGGCGTGGGCGAACAGCGCGTTGCAGCGGCTGGGTCGCGCCCGGAGCGCTCTGGCGACCGTGCGCGACCTCGTGGACTCGGGTGTCACGGCCGGCCAGGATCCCTACGCGCTGCGCCTCGAGGCCGATGCGGTCGAAGCCTCTCTGCTCATGAACTCCGATCGGATCGACGGCATCGACGCGCTCGTCGCTCCGTGTCTCGACGACCCGTCGGCCGTGCATCCGTGGGTCGTCTCGGCCGCAGCGGATTTCGCGTCCTACGCCGACATCTTCCGTTTCGACTTCGATTCGGCCGTGCGTCGTCAGGAATGGGCGGCGCCCTTCCATCGCGAGACCCGAGGACCCTTCGCCGCGATCTACGGGCAGTGCCTGTGCGGCATCGCCGTCAACGAACAACTCGACGTCGAGAGCGCGGAGAAGTACTTCCGCACCGCGTTGCGGCGGGCCCGCCGCAACGGCGGCATCCATACGCATTCGGGTCGGCTCGCCGCCGCGATGCTCGGCGAGTTGCTCTACGAACAAGGACGGACCGCCGAGGCCGAGACACTGCTCGACGAGAGCAACCTGCTGGGGATAGACGGCGGAGCAACAGATTTCATGATCGCACGCTTCGCGACTGCAGCACGCATGAAGATGATGCACGGCGATCGGAAATCCGCGACGGCACTGCTGGACGAAGGACTGCGCGCAGCAGCGCTCAACGACCTGCCGCGGCTGCGGGCACGCCTCGAGAACGAGCGAGTGCGTCTGGGACTGGGCGCTGTACCGACCCCGATCCGCACGATGCCCGGTTCCGACCGCCCGAATCCGGACGGCACCGTGGAGATCAGGCTTCAACTCGAGGACGCCACCGCCATCCGGTTGCTCTGCGAGAGCGACGAATCCGGTGCCGCGGAACGCGCGGTCGATTGGGCACAGCTGTGGGTACGCCGCACCGCGGACCTGCGTCCCCGCGCGCACCTGCAGGCCATCAGGCTGCTCGTCTGCTGCCTGAACGCCGACGGACGCACGCAGGAGGCCGAACGCACGCTCGCCACGGTGGCTGCGGAGTGCGCGGCGCGCGGGATGGTGCGCTATCTCGTCGACGGCGGCCCACGAGCGACCCGCACTCTCGGGGCGCTCCACCGACGGATGCAGGAGGACCGGTGGCCGGACGACTGGGCACGGGTCGACGCGCAGTTCCTGGAACGCGCGGTACGACTCGCCGAGGACGAAGATCGTCCCGTGGTGTGAACCCCGCAGGATTCGGGGACACTGCCGAGGTGACGGACCGAAACGACAGACCTATCCGAACCCGGCGATGGACCGACGGGAAACTCGTCGACGAGGGCTTTCCCCTCTCCGCGGTGTCGGATCATCTTGCCGACGCCGACGCCCTCGTGTGGGTGGACCTGTGGAATCCCGAGCACGCGGACCTGCTCGAACTCGCCGAGGAATGGAATCTCGACCCGCATGCGGTCGAGGATTCGCTCGCGCAGGGAGAACGGACCAAGGCCACCCGCTACGCCACGCACACCTTCCTCACCGTCTACGCGACACACCTCTCTCCGGATTCCGAGGACGAGGATCAGGCTCACGAGTCCCGGTTGCACACCACCCGCATCTCCGCGTTCGTCCTGCCCCGGGGTGTCGTGACGGTACGGCGCGGCAGCCCGTTCGACATCGACGAGGTGGTGCGCCGGTGGGACGAGAACTCGGACCTGCTCCAGTACGGGCCCGGGGCGCTGGTGCACGGCCTGCTCGACACGGTCGTCGACGGGCAGTTCGAGACCATTCAGGAACTCGACGACGCCGCGGAGGACCTCGAGGACTGCCTCTTCGAGGATCAGGCGTCCACTCGGTACATCCAGCGTCGCGTCTACCGTCTCCGCAAGGAACTCGTGCAACTTCGGCGAGTGGTGCTGCCGATGCGCGAGATCATCAACGCGGTCATGCGCACCCGCGCCGAGAACAACCGTCACCCCGAACTCGACAGCTCGTACAACGACCTGTACGACCACGTGATGCGGGCGGCGGAGTGGACCGAGTCGCTCCGCGAGATGGTGAACACCGTCTTCGAGACGAACCTGTCGCTGCAGGACGCCCGTCTGAACATCGTGATGAAGAAACTGACGGGATGGGCCGCGATCATCGCGGTCCCCACCGCTGTGACCGGTTGGTACGGCATGAACGTGCCCTATCCCGGCTTCGGCGAGTGGTGGGGCATGCTCACCGGAGTCGCGATCATCACGGTGTCGGCGATCGCCTTGTACGTGCTGTTCAAGAAGCGGGACTGGTTGTGATCCCTCGCCGCGCTCAGAGAAGGACGACGAGCAGCACGACGATCACGACGACCACCGCGACGGTGGCGATCACCGCCCCCGCGGATCGACGGCGCTGCACGGGACCGTCGCGGACGAGTTCGGGGTCGGCGTCCGGGGCGTCACCGATCGGGTCGTCGCCCTCGGGCCCGGGGTTGGTGGGATGCGACATCGATCTCCTCCTGGCTGTCTGTCGTCGAAGTCTGACACGGACGAGTACGCCGTGTTCGGTTTCGCTCGGTTCGAGTCGGGTACTCCGTAAGGGCAACGTTCGATGACATAGGAGGACCCATGGCCGACTTCGTCGACAAGGCAAAGCACAAGGCAGAAGAAGCAGGCGGCAAGATCAAGGAGAACACCGGTCAGGCAACCGGTGATCGTGATCTCGAAGCCGAGGGTCGCGGCGACCAGACCTCCAGCGGGTTGAAGCAGGCCGGCGACAAGGTCTCGGATGCCGCCGAGCACGTCAAGGACGCTTTCAAGAAGTAGTCCCCGATACACGCGGTGCCGGTAGTTGCGACTACCGGCACCGCGTGTGTGTGGGGACTATTCCGAGGTGCCCTCGGTGTCGTCGAAGAAGTGCCAGGTACCGTCCTGTTCGTTCTGCGCTTCCATGCGCCAGCCGAGTTCGCTGTTGTCGGCGCGCTGGTCGACGAACCAGGCGTGAGCGTCGTCCGCGCTCTCGATTTCCTTGGTGTCCACGACGTTACCGGTCGGATCGATCACTCTGTAGGTAGCCATGCCGAGTGTCTTCCCACGCAACTCGCCGATCAAACGTCGCGCGAAGCTTCTGGTGTAGGGTGGGAGCATCGTTCGGTTCGCATGGGATGAGTAACCTCGCGCCTCGGTGCCCGAAGGTTCCGGACCGGACGTGAGAGTTCCCCGCCGCGTGTACCGCGGCCCCTCTTCTTCGCATTGCCCCACGGCCGGGGTCTCCCCGACCGCACCCGAAAGGACGGCCATGAGCCAGAACAAAGAATTCGACAACCCTCTCTTCCTCGCGCCCACCACTCCGGAAGCCGACGCCGAGATCGAAGCCGTCACCGCTGTCGCCGAGGTGAGCGGCCCGCACGACTACACCTCGCTCTTCTCCGCACGCGGCGCCTGATCGCACCTCACCCGGCCGCGTAGTCGGCCGGTGCCTGCGGCACCGGCTCGGGCGGCCCGTCGTTCTGTCCGGCTGCCGCAGTGAGCACGTCGATATGGTTGTAGCCGGGCAGAACCGATCCGAGCTCGTGCGGATGATCCGTCTCGGGCGGTGTGATTCCGCGCCGGCTCCGCAATCGACGTCACCTCGCTCCCCCCGATCGGTGCACCGCGTTTCGTCGGGGTGACGACGCCGCTGTGCCCACCTCGTCGTAGTCGAGCCACCGGTGGACGATTCCCGGATCTGCGACCTCCGGCGACTCCTTGGGTGCGTCACCGAACAGACCGGGGAACGCCGTCGAGACCGATCTCCGTCGAAGTCCCGTTCCGCGAAGTAGCCGGTGATGAAACCGCCGAGAGAATGTCCGCCGCACAACACTTTCCGCTTCCTGCGCGGGATCGGGAAGTTCGTGGTGCCACAGCTCGTACTGGTCGTGCGGTGTCTGTTCGAGTCCGACGTACGAAAGGCACGCGACGTCGTTGCCGCTCGCGTGGCCGGCGGCACCGACGAGGCGGTTCGTACGCCCGAATACCGTCGAGCGGGGTCCGCTTCGCGGAGAACAGCGGAAGAAAGGGTCCGTCGGGGTTCACCGACGGACCCTTCATCGTCCGCGCATCGGGTAGTTGTACGCGGACCGACGCCGCCCCGGAGGTGCGTGTGGGAGTCGCAGTGCTAGGGTCGCCCGTGACACGGGGTGCTCCGCACGAGCGGGGCTGAGATCACACCCGTCGAACCTGATCAGGTAATGCTGACGAAGGGATGTCCCGACATGACCGTGCCTGCCCCCATATCGTTCCGCTCCCGCTCCGCGCAGTGAACGCGCGGCGGACTCTCGCCGGACTGCTCACCCTCGTCGCCGCACTCTCCGCGGTCACCGGGTGCTCGTCCGATTCCGGGAGCGACACCATCCGATTCGCGTTGGACTGGACGCCCAACACCAACCACACCGGCCTGTACGTGGCGCAGCAGGAGGGGCTGTTCGCCGATGCCGGCCTCGACGTCGAGATCCTGCCGTACAACAACGCGACGCCCGACACCCTCGTCGACGCCGGGAGCGCCGAGTTCGGGATCTCCACGCACGCCACCTCGACCATCGCCAGGGCCGCCGGGTCCCGGACGGTCGCGGTCCTCGCACCCCTGCAGCACTGGGCGACCGGGATCGCCGTGCGGGCCGACAACGCCGAGATCACGCGGCCGGCCGATCTCGACGGCAAGACCTTCGCGGGCTTCGCGAGCCCCGGCGAGGACGAGATGCTCGCCCAGGTGATCCGCAACGACGGCGGCCGCGGGGAGTTCGAGAACGTGACGCTCGGAACGTCCTCGTACGAGGCGGTCTACTCGTCCACCGCGGACTTCACCGTGTCGTACCTGGCATGGGAGGGTCTCGAGGCCGAGCACCGCGGCCTGCCGATGCGGTACTTCCGCTTCACCGACTACGGCTTCCCGGACGCGTATGCGATCGTCGTCGACGGCAACGAGGACTGGATGGCGGAGAACCCCGAGCAGACCCGCGCTTTCGTGCAGGCTCTGGACCAGGGTTACCGGATCGCGGCCGACGACCCCGATCGCGGGGCGCGCGCCCTGATCGACGCGAATCCGGGTGCCTTCCCCGACGAGGAACTCGTCTACGAGAGTCAGCGCATGCTCGCCGCCGAGTACATGCGCGACGCCTCCGGCGCCGTCGGGGTCCTCGACGCCGGGAAATGGTCGGGCTACGCCCGGTTTCTCTACGAGAACGGCCTGCTGTCCGGACCCGACGGCAGCCCGTTGACGACCGAACCCGATTGGTCGACCTATGTCACCGATGACTATCTCGAAGACCGATAACGCGGGCCGCGCACGTCGATTCGTTCCCGCCGTACTCGTCGCCGGGGTGCTGGTCGGGATCTGGCAGACGTACGTCGTGGTGAGCGGTATCCGCCCGCAGGTGTTGCCGTCCCCCGCACGCGTTCTCACGCAGGGATGGGCGCATCGCGTCGACATCGCCGGGCACGCCTGGTCCACGCTGCAGGTGACCCTCGTCGGGTTCGCCGTGTCACTGGCACTCGCGTGGGCTCTCGCGATCGCGGTGGACTTCTCACCGTGGTTGCGACAGGCCTTCGTGCCGTTGTTCGTGGTGTCGCAGACCCTGCCGATCATCGCGATCGCGCCGTTGATGATCATCTGGTTCGGTTTCGGGTTGTTGCCGAAGATCCTCGTCATCGCGCTGGTGACGTTCTTCCCCGTCGCCATCGGTCTTCTCGAAGGATTCGCGGCGGCCGACCGGGAGGCGGGAGCGTTGCTGCGCAGCATGGGTGCGTCGCGGTGGCAGCAGTTCCGTTACGTGCGCCTGCCTGGCGCACTCCCCCGCTTCTTCACCGCCCTGCGGATCGGCATCACCTACGCGGTGGTCGGAGCGGTCTTCGCCGAATACGTCGGCGCGACATCCGGTCTGGGCATCTACATGAGCGCCCAGAAGAACTCGTTCCGAACCGATCTCGTGCTCGCGGCGGTGGCGGTCACCGCGGTCCTGTCGCTCACGCTGTACGCGCTGACGTACGTCGTCGAACGGCTGGTCGCGCCGTGGGCGCTCACGAAGGATACGACATGAGTGCAGTGACGGTGGCGTCGGTCCACAAGGCGTACGGCGACCGGGCGGTGATCGACGGCATCGACTGTTCCGTCGCGCCGGGCGAATTCGTGTCCTTCATCGGACCGAGCGGGTGCGGCAAGTCGACACTGTTCTCCATCGTCGCGGGACTCGAACAACCCGACGCCGGTGAGGTTCTCATCGGCGACTTTCCCGCCGCGCCCGGACGGGTCGCGCTGATGCCGCAGAAGGACCTGCTGTTCCCGTGGCGGACGGTGCTCGACAACTGCACCCTGGGCCTCGAGGTGCAAGGTGTGCGACGATCCGACGCCCGAGCCCGCGCCCGCGAGCTGTTGCCGACCTTCGGCCTGTCCGGCTTCGAGGATGCTGCTCCGCACCAACTGTCGGGTGGCATGCGTCAACGCGCGTCGCTCGCCCGCACCGTGCTGCAAGGGCGCGACGTGCTCTTGCTCGACGAGCCCTTCGGGGCGCTGGATTCGCTCACCCGCACCGAGATGCAGCTGTGGCTGCAGGAGGTGTGGCAGCAGCATCGGTGGACGGTGCTGATGGTGACGCACGACGTGCGCGAGGCGGTGCTGCTGTCCGACCGTGTCGTCGTCCTCGGTCCGCGTCCGACCCGCGTGCAGCACGAGGTGCGCGTGCCCCTGCCCCGGCCGCGAACGTTGGAGACGTGCGTGTCGAGCGAGTTCGTGGCGCTCGAGCACGAACTGATGGAGGTCCTGCATCGTTCACGTCGTGAGGAGGAGCGGAGGATGTCGCCGAGATAATCGCCTGCCTCGGGAATCTACTGTTCGACATCCTCCACGTGCCCGGCCATGGGCAGCCGCAGGTAGAACTATCTCTCCGGCGAGAGGTCGGGTGCACCCTCGTCGACTTCCGGCTCACACCTCCATCCGCGACGAGAATCGTCAGCCGCTACGGCAATTGCCGAGGCGGATGGCGAGAACGGTAGCGAGTGGCTCAGAATCGGCCTTCGACCGGTGCCCCCAGTGGGACTCGAACCCACACTGTGCGGATTTTAAGTCCGCTGCCTCTGCCAATTGGGCTATAGGGGCGTGGGGATCACAGTAGCGTTCGGGGCTCCCGGCGACCGCGCCGGGTCGCGATCTTCGAACATGTTCTCGTAGTCGGATCCGGTTGTCGACGACATCCTTCACGACTACGGAGGTCGATCCGGCCGGATGTGAACACCCTTCGTTGTCTTGTACCCCGCGAACAGGTAGACATTCTGCGGAAGACGTACAGAACGGACAGCCGGTGGTGGCCCGGCGCGAACAGAAGGACGATGTATGGGTTTCAGGACCGCACAGCCGTCGGCCCGGCGTCTCGGTATCGCGCTCGCCGCCGCAGCGCTCGCAGTTGCTCCGGGCCTGGCGATCGCACCCTCGGCCCTCGCCGAGAGCATCGTCTATCCCGCAGCCCTGCACGACTCCTTCTACGACACCCCGCACGACATCGCCGACCGGCAGCCCGGTGACGTCCTCGCCGCCCGCGTCGTTCCCCCGCCGCTCGGGTTCCCCGGCACCGACGCGATCCAACTGAAGTTCCGCTCGACGAACTCTGCGGGCGCACCGATCTCCGCCGTGACGACGGTGCTGTCACCGCGAGGAGGAGCGCAGGGTCGCCCGCTCGTGTCGTACCAGGCGATCATCAACGCGCTCGGGCTCGAGTGCGCGCCGTCGACCGCGCTGTACGCGACGAACCCGATGCGCGGAATCCGGGAGTCACCCGGCCTGCTCATCGCCATCCAGCGCGGCTGGTCGCTGGCCGTCCCCGACCATCTCGGACCGAACAGTGCCTACGGTGCCGCGAAGGTCGGTGCGCAGATCACCCTCGACGGCATCCGGGCCGCGCAGCGTCATGCACCGCTGGGACTCGCGGACAGCCCGGTCGGCATTGCCGGTTACTCCGGTGGCGGGATGGCCACCGCGATGGCCGCCGCACTCGCCCCGACCTACGCACCGGAGATCCCCCTCGTCGGCAGCGCCTACGGTGGGGTTCCCATGGACATCGGCGAGATGGCGAAGGGACTCGGCGAATCCGCGCATCCCGCTTTCGGATTGGCGATGGCGGCCGCTCTCGGTCTCGAACGCGAATACCCCGACCGCATGCCCATCAGCGAGCAGCTCAATCCGGCGGGCCGGGAACTGCGCGACCGGATCGCCAACGCGTGCACCAACGAGATCCTGCTCGCCGGTGCCGGCCGAAGCATCGCCGACGTCGCCGACGCCGAGGTGGGCATGGCCCTGCTCGACAGCCCGCCCGTCCGGGAGGTGCTGAACGAGAACAGCATCGAGAAGCTCCCGGCGGTACCGAATGCCCCGGTCTACGAATGGCATTCACCGACCGATGCGCTGATTCCGCTGCATTCCGTCTCCACCACCCTGCGTAGGTACTGCGACGCCGGGGTGCCCGTGCGAACCGAACCGGTTCCGAGCGCCGACCACATCACCGCTGCCGTGATGGGCCTGCCCGGCGCGCTCGACTTCCTCGACGGCCGGTTCGCCGGCACTGCGCCGTCGTCGAATTGCGGGACGATCTGACCGGCCTCCGTACATGCATCAGGCCCGCCTCGAATGACGAGGCGGGCCTGATGATGTCTCGAATCCCCAGTGGGGACGGGAGATCGAATCAGATCACGGTGATTCCGGTGGCCTGGGGACCCTTGGCGCCCTGACCGATCTCGAAACGCACGCGCTGGTTCTCGTCGAGGCTGCGGTAGCCGCCCGACTGGATCTCCGAGTAGTGCGCGAACACGTCAGCGCTGCCGTCCTCGGGGGCGATGAAGCCGAATCCCTTGTCGGCGTTGAACCACTTCACGATTCCCTCTGCCATGTCTGTCTCCTTCTGTCGTGTAGTCGAGCTCCACCGAGTGTTCGGTAGAGCGAGGCCGCCATCACATGCGGTGACTTCCGAAAGGAGAACCAACCGCCCGCAACAAGGATTTGCGAGCGTGGGTAAGACGCGAACAAAAACTTCGACCGAGACACAGTCAACCACACATTCGCCGATTCGGGTGGATCGAGCCCCGGAAGGCGGGGCTGACGCCACCCGAATCGAAGGCTAGGTGGCGACGGACAGGGCGATGCCGTCGAGGATGTCGTGCTCGCTCACGACCAGCTCGGTGATGCCCGCTCGACGCCCCAGTTCCTCGGCGAGGACGGTGGTGATGATCGAGCCACCGCCGATGACGTCGACGCGGCCGGGATGCATGGGACCGAGCGCCGCGCGCTTCTCGCGAGTCGCGGCAACGAGACCGTCGCACACCTCGCGCAGGCGGTCGAACGGCACCGACGACAGGTGGATCTTCTCCGAGTCGTACTCGTCGAGTTCGAGGGCGAGCGCGGCGAGGGTGGTCATGGTGCCCGCGACACCTACCCAGGTGTGCGCCTGTTCGACCGGAACCCGCTCGAGTGCTTCGCGAATCTTGCCCTCCGCGACCTCCCGTGCCGCAGCGACCTTGCTCGGCGGTCGGCGGGTCGTCGTGGAGGCACCGTTCGGTGAGACGCACGCAGCCTATGTCGGTGGAGTAGGCGGCGCGCACTCCGTCGGCGTCGCCGAGCACAACCTCGGTGGACCCGCCTCCGAGGTCGACGACGACGAAAGGTCCACGCGTGGAGTCGAGTTCGCCGACAGCACCGGCGAAGGACAGGCGTGCTTCCTCGTCGCCGGTGATGACCTCGGCCTCGGCGCCGGGTATCACGGCACCGAGCACCTCACGGGTCATCGCGAAGAAGTCCTCGCGGTTGCTCGCGTCGCGGGTCGCGGAGGTGGCCACCATGCGCACCGCGGTGGCACCTGTCTCGCGGATCAGGTCGGCGTACTCCACCAACGCGACCCGCGTGCGTTCGATCGCTTCCGGCGCGAGACGACCGGTGGCGTCGACGCCCTGGCCGAGCCGCACGACCTTCATCAGACGGGTGACGTCGGCGAGACCGCCGTCCTCCGCGACGTCGGCGATCAGCAGACGAATGGAGTTGGTGCCGCAGTCGATTCCCGCGACCCTCACTGCTCTTCTCCGCGTAGCTCGGCGTAGGTGGGCCAGTCGGCGGGAATGGCGGTGCCGCGCAGACCCGCATCGGCGGCGAGCGCGACGGATTCGTCGCCGAGCGGATTGACACCCGGCCCGTGGCCAGCGAGTGCGCGATGAGCACGTGCAGGC
>NZ_AJVB01000083.1:0-11774 GCF_000278445.1 Rhodococcus sp. R1101 | reverse complement strand
AAAATGACAGGAAGATTCAGGCGCGACGAGCGAGCGACCGGGCGAGTTCGCCGAGGCGCGCGAGGCGCAGATCCCCGAGCGGGATCGCGCCGGCACCGAGCCGGTTGGTGACGAAAGCGAGCGACAGGCCGGTGTCGAGGTCGGCGTAGGCTCCCGAACCACCCACGCCGTAGTGCCCGAGCGCGCCGCGAGGGCGCTGGATGCCGGCGAAGATGGGCTGGTGGTAGCCGAGGCGCCACGCCATGGGCACACCCAGCACGTAGTCCCGGCTGCGTACCCGTACCCGGGACATCTCGTCGATCGTGGCGCCGTCGAGGAACTTCACTCCGTCGATCGTCCCGCCGGCGGCGATCGCGCCGTACATGCGCGCGAGCGAACGCGCCGTGAACACCCCGTTCCATCCCGGCATCACCGCGTCGTGCACGGCCGGATCTCCGACGAGCCTGTCGAAACCGTCCGGCATCGCGGCCTCGGCCAGGCCTCGGGTCGGCCCGAGTCGCGACAGCACCGCAGCGCTCGCACCCCAGTGCAGACCTGCGGGGGCGAGTCGCGGGAACAACTTCGCGATCCGGCCCCGTTCGTCGTGCGGAACGCGGTACCAGAAATCGGGATCGCCCAGAGGCCGGGCGATCTCCCGTTCCACGACCTCCACGAAGGGCAGACCGGTCACCCGCTGTACGAGCTCGGCGACGAGCCACCCGTATGTGACGGCGTGGTAGCCCGAACCGCCCTCACGGCGACGGTCCGGTGCCGCCGCTTCGAGCGCCGCGACGGTCGCGTCGTACTCGAGGATCCCGCGGGTTCCCGGAACCAGGCCGCGCACCCGATGGAGACCCGAGCGGTGGGTGAGGACGTCCGCGACGGTGATGTCCTCCTTGCCGTTGGCGGCGAACTCCGGCCAGTACCGGGCGACCGGCTCGAAGTAATCGATCACTCCCCGCTCGGCGAGTCGGTGCACGACGGTCGACGCCACACCCTTACCGGTCGAGAACGACAACGCCATCGTGTCGCGGCCCCATCGACGGTCGGGAGCAGACCAGCCGGACCAGATGTCGAGGACCTTCTCCCCGTGGAGACAGACGGTGAGCGCGCCGCCGCCGTCCCGGGGACGCTTGTACAGCGAGAAGAACGCGTCGGCCAGTCGCAGGAATCGCGGGTCGACGACCATCTCGGTCGGCGCCGCGGCCGCAGGTCGGGCGTCGATCCGTTCCGAACCATGGACCGGCGCGCACGGCGCTGCCGCCCCGGCAGATTCGAAGACTGCTCCGGTCGTCATCGCTGTACCCCCATCGGCATGTGCGACAGGCTACGACGAGACGGAACGTAAAGGAAGGCTTTACGTTCAGTCCGTTTGCCGGTGATCCGGGCGGAAGGCGCGGAAACTCAGGGGAGGGTCGGCTGCGGTGGCACGGCATTGGGAGTGAAGTACCGGAAGTCGCCCAGCACGACGCACCCGCGAGCAGCCTCGACGTCGAACGCTGCCGCCGCCGTGCCCTCGCACAGAACCGGATCGTCGGCGTCGCCCACGAAGGCCTGGGACTGCGGACCCGCGGCGACGACTGCCGTTCCCGGACCGTCGAGCACACCGAGAGCCAATGCCTGTGCCCCCACACCGATCGCGAACAGACGTCCCGATGTGCTCTCCCCGGCCCCGACGCCCCCGTCGAATCCGGCCGCCCTCACCTGGGCTGCGCCGCGGGCGTCGGCGAATCCCACCCCGCGTTCGCCGTAGCTCCAGGCATCGGCGGTGCCGTCGGTGGACGCGCCGCACGCTTCGTCACCGTCGACCTGCACGACCTCGGCAGGGGCGCCCGGCGGTGCCGTGCACGTCGTGGCCGCGGATGCGGTCTGAGGAACGAGGAATCCGGCGCCGATCGCGGCAGCGAACGCTGCCCCGACGCCGAGAACCCGACCGGACGCCCACCAGCGAATCACGACATCGACCCTTTCCGAATCTCAGAGGACTGTCTTCCCGGACAGTCTATGGATTTACGCTTCGGGAGGTCTCATAGTCGAGGTCACGACAGGGACGCGATTCCGAACGGCCGACCACCGACCGCTCATGTGCCCTTCGCCCGATCGGTGTCGCGCGACGGCTGGACGCGCTTCGGCTCTCCCGGCATCTTCGGGTGATTCGGGGGATACGGCAGGTCGCCGAGACCGTCGGCCGCGTCCCGTTCCGCCATCTCGAGCAGCACGTCCAGCGAATGAGCGTGCGCGTCGAGATCCGCCATCGGATCACCTCGCTTCGCCAGCAGGTCCGGCACCGTGGCGATCGTGAAGTCGTCGGGTTCGGCGTCCGCCAGTTCGTCCCACGTCAACGGGGTCGAGACGGTCGCGATGGGAGTGCGTCGAACCGAGTACGCCGAGGCGATCGTCTTGTCGCGCGCGTTCTGGTTGTAATCGAGGAACAGCCGCTCACCGCGTTCCTCCTTCCACCAGGCCGTCGTCGCGCGCCCGTCGCTGCGACGCTCGATCTCACGCATGAGCGCGATCCCGGCTCGGCGAACTCCGACGAAATCCCATTCGGGCACGATCCGCAGGTAGATGTGAAGTCCCCGCCCGCCGGACGTCTTGGGATATCCGGTGAGACCCAGTTCGTCGAGGAGCGGGCGCACGACCTCCAGTGCCACCGCACGGGCATCACCGAAGCCGGTCCCCGGTTGCGGGTCGAGGTCGATGCGCAGTTCGTCGGGGCGGTCGGTGTCGCCGCAGCGCACCGGCCACGGGTGGAAGGTCACGCACCCGAGGTTCGCCGCCCACACCACATCGGCGGCCGAACGCACCCGCAGCGCATCGGCGGTGCGACCCGAGGGGAACGTGATCTCGCAGGTCGCCACGTGGTCGGGTCGTTTGACCGGTGCCCGCTTCTGGTAGATCTCGTCCCCCTCGATGCCGTCGGGGAAGCGCTGGAGATGCGTCGGCCGGTCGCACAGAGCCGTCAGCAGCGGTGCGCCGAACTCGGTGGTGATCCTCCGGTAGTACTCCACGAGATGCCGCTTCGTGCCCCCGTCGGTCCCGAGCTGCGGGAAGTAGATCTTGTCGGGATTCGACAGACGTACGGGCGTGCCGTCGACGTCCAGCTCCTCCGCAGGCGAACGCTTCGTGGCCATGTCAGTCCTCCGTCCGGTCGAGTACATCCGCCAGGTCGTAGCGCACCGGCACCTCCAACTGGTCGAACGTGCAGCTCTCGGGGTCGCGGTCGGGACGCCACCGCTGGAACTTCGCTGCGTGCCGGAACCGCATCCCTGCTCCCGATACCCCTTCCATCTGGTCGTACGCGACCTCGACGACACGTTCGGGTCGCAACGGCACCCAGCTGCGATCCACCGCCGACCGCCACCGCGTCGGTTCGCCCTGTTCGACGACGCCATCTCCGAGGCGCAGGGGCTGCAATTCGGCGAGCAGTTCCTCGCGCCGCTCCCGGGTGAACGCCGAGGCGCCACCGACCATGGCGAGCTCGCCCTCGTGGTACAGCCCGAGCAGCAGCGACCCGACACCCTCGACGCTCTTGTGCTTGCGGTAACCCATGAGCACGCAGTCGGCGGTGCGCGCGTGCTTGAGCTTGAGCATCTCCCGTTTGTCGGGGACATAGAGCCCGTCGAGTCGTTTGGCGACGACCCCGTCGAGGCCGGCGCCCTCGAACTCCTCGAACCATCGGCGGGCGGTGCCGGTGTCGGTGGTCGCCACCGTGACGTGGCAGCTGCTGCCACCGCCGATCTCGGACCGCAGCCGCGCACGCCGGTCGGCGAACGGGGTCTCCATCAGATTCTCGTCGCCGAGCGCGAGAAGATCGAACCCGACGAAGACGGCCGGAGTCTGCTCGGCGAGCAACGCGACCCGGCTCTCGGCCGGATGAATCCGCTCGGACAGCGCCTGCCAGTCGAGCCGGGTGCGGCCGTCGTGCGCGCGCGGGACGACGATCTCCCCGTCCACCACGCATCTGCGGGGCAACTCGGCGCGCACCGCGTCCGCGAGCTCCGGGAAGTAGCGCACGAGATCCTTGCCTCCGCGCGAGCCGAGGACCACCTCGTCGCCGTCGCGGAAGACGATCGCCCGGAAGCCGTCCCATTTGGGTTCGTACGACCACTGCTCGGGGCCGCTCTCGGGTTGCGGAGGAACAGTGGCGGAGACCTTGGCGAGCATCGGTGCGAGCGGCGGTACCACAGGCAGGTCCATGCGGCACATCGTTGCACCCCTGAAGCCCCCGGGCAGCACTTCCGTAGGCTCTCCGATCATGAACGTTCTCCGACGGGCGGCCGGAGCCGCAGTGATGGTGGTGGCGACGGTCGCGCTCGGCGCGTGCACGGCGCAGGTGGAAGGGCAGGCCGTTCCCGACGCGAACGCCCCGGCCACGTCCACGGCACCGTCCGCCTCCGTACCCACGACGAGTGCCTCGGCGTCGTCCTCGACCGAGTTGAGCATCGACGTCGCACCCGGTGATTGCGTCTCACTCGGTGGCACCGTCGACGACGCGACGATCGACAACGCGGAGTGCGGCAGCACGAGTTCGAACTACAAGGTCGTCGACATCGTGGACACGAGCGAGACGTGCCCCGGCGACATCGACCAGACCTACTACGAGTCGTTCGGTGGCGTCGAGGTCGGCGCGCTGTGTCTCGACATCGACTGGGTGGTGGGGACCTGCATGGACCTCGGTGGCGAGGATCCGCAGCGCATCGAATGCGGGGAGTCCGCGGTCCAGGGCGAAGAGGTCACCGAGATCCTGCTCGACACCGCCGACGTGAACGACTGCGCGACCTCCGAGGGTGGGTTCGTGTACCGGGAACGCAACTTCGTGGTGTGCACCGACACCATCTGACGGTTCACCGCGAGAGGCATGTCGGTGCCTCCCGCAACAATGCGTCCGACAGATCATCATCCGACGGACGCGAGGACCGAACATGACGCACTGGCCGGACAGACCGATCTGCGCGTTCGATCTCGAGACCACCGACCGGGATCCCCGCAACGCCCGCATCGTCACGGCCTGCGTCGCGACCTTCGACGGCGACCGCATCGCCACCCGGTCGTGGCTGCTCGACCCGGGTATCGCGATACCCGAGGAGACCACCGCGATCCACGGCATCACCACCGCCCGCGCCCGCGCCGAAGGACTCGACTACCTCGAGGGCTACCGGCAGATCCGGCAGGCGGTATGCGACGCGTGGGCGCGCGGCCATATCGTCGTCGCGTTCAACGCCAGCTACGACCTGACGGTGCTCGACGCCGAGGGCCGCCGCCTGGGCCTGACCGGGCTCGACATCGGCACGGTGGTCGACCCGTACGTCATCGACCGCGAGATGGATCGCAGCCGCCCAGGCCGGCGCACACTCCAGGCGGTATGCGAGGCGTACCGGGTACCCCTGCCGAATCCGCACGAGGCCGAGGCGGACGCGCTCGCAGCCGGCCACCTGACCCGCGCGCTCGTCGCGCGCTATCCCGAGCTCGCCGAACTCGACATCATGGCCGATCAAGCCGCCTGGCACGCCGAACGTCAACGCAGCTTCGCCGAGTATCTGCGCGGGCTCGGTCGCGAAGTCGTCGACGTCGACGGCAGCTGGCCCGTCCGGCTTCCCACTCCGATGGGCACCGATGTTCTCGAGCGTCCCGCGACCGGGACGAGGTTCCGGCGCGCTCTGCGCGCGATCCGCGAGTTCTTCCGGCGACTGCGCGGGCGGTGATCCGGACCGCAGTCGATCAGGGCAGCAATCCCTGCCGGCGCGCTTCGACGACGGCTTCGTGCCGACTGCGCACATCGAGCTTGTCCATCGCGTGGCGCAGATAGGTCTTGACCGTCTCGACGCTCAGCGACAACCGATCGGCGATCTCCGTGTTGCGGCATCCCAGGGCCACATGACTCAGCACGTCGTGCTCGCGAGCGGTCAGGTGCGTCTGCGGCTGCGACGCACCGTCGCGTGCCCGGGCCAGTGCCTCCTCGACGTTCCGCACCTGTTCCCTGATCACCGGGTCGTCGGTACGCGCGGCGATCGCCCGCAGTGCGACGAGACTTTCCGTCAGCGCCTCGGAGACGGCAATCGGAACGGATCCGGCGTGCGAGCTGCGGGCGTGCCCGATCAGCGACACCCGCCGGTCGACCTCGTCGCGGATCTCGATCTCCCGCGCGAGCTCCGCAGCCGACCGCATCACCTTCTCCGCGATCACATCGCCGATCGGCCGGTTGACTCTCAACCCGCCGTAGATCGCCGCGCGAGTGCGTCCGCGCACCACGACCGGCACCGCGAGCAACGACTCGATTCCCTCGCCGGCGACCTGCCGGTCGTAGTGGTGGGTGATGTGCGGTGACGTGAAGTAGTCGGCGACCGCACCGGGACGTTGTTCGACGACCACCCGGCCGCCGAGTCCGCGCTCCGCGGCAATCACCAGGTTGCGCAGGACCCGACCACGGGTACCGACGAATCCGGACAGGACGACGTCCGAGCCCTGCACGGCACCACCGAACAGCACCGGTAGTCCGGTCGTCGACTTCAGCCCGCGCAGTGTGGCGCGGAGGGTGTCGAGATCGTCGGGGCGCAGCACACCCGGTACGGCGACATCCATCGACTGCTCCTGCTCTTCCCTCCGAACACCCACTTTCGAGGGTAGTAGGGCCAGTTCCACGATTCGTAACCTGCACATCGCCCGGTGTTGCGACGATCACAGAAGACGCCGGAATCCGAGAAGGCCACCCCCCGGAGGTATGCGTGTCCATCGTCCCCGCCCGTCCCGACTCGACCGGAGCCGCGAACTACAGCCCGATGAGCCCGTTGCGCTTTCTCGAACGGTCTGCGGCGGTGTTCCCCGATCGCACCGCGATCATCCACGGCGACCGCACGTACACCTACGCCGCGTTCGCCGACGAGACCCAGCGACTGGCACGGGTGCTGCGCAGCCGTATCGAGCCGGGCGACAAGGTCGCGTACCTGACGCCCAACGTGCCCGAGATGCTCATCGCGCATTTCGCCGTGCCGCTCGCAGGCGGTGTGCTCGTCGCGTTGAACTCGCGACTGGCGGGGCCGGAACTCGAATACATCCTCGACCACTCCGAGACGAAGCTGTTGTTCGTCGACTCCGAACTACTCGGATCGGTCGCGAGCGTCCGCGACAACGTTCCGGGCGTCGCCGAGATCATCGAGGTTCCCGACTCGACCGTGCCGGTTCCGGACGTACCCGCCGGCGTGGCCACGGCCCGATACGACGAGTTCCTCGCGCAGGCCGACTCGCTCGATGCGACGCCGTTGCCGTGGAGCGTCGACGACGAGCTCGGCGTCATCACCCTCAACTACACATCCGGCACCACCGGCAAGCCCAAGGGCGTGATGTACACCCACCGCGGCGCGTATCTGAACTCGCTGGGTGAGACCTTCCACAACAGCTTCGACGGGCAGAGCAAGTACCTGTGGACGCTGCCGATGTTCCACTGCAACGGCTGGTGCACGCCGTGGGCCGTGACCGCGGCGGCGGGCACCCACATCTGCCTGCGCGCGGTGCGCGCCGATGCGATCTGGGATGCCATCGACACTCTCGGCGTGACCAATCTGTGCGGCGCTCCTGCGGTGTGCTCGACCATCGCGAACGCCGACCAGGCGCATCCGCTCGACCGTCCGTTGCGGATCACCACGGCCGGCGCACCCCCGTCGCCGACGGTGATCGCCCAGCTCGAGCAGATCGGCATCACGGTCGTGCACGTCTACGGGCTCACCGAGGTGTACGGCCCGTACACGATCTGCGAGTACCAGGACAACTGGGACGGCAAGCCTGCCGACGAACGCGCCGCACTGCTCTCCCGCCAGGGTGTGGGCATGCTGCAGGCCGAGACCGCACGGGTCGTCGACGAGGACATGAACGATGTGCCCGCCGACGGCGAGACCATGGGCGAGATCGTGTTGCGCGGCAACAACGTCATGCTCGGTTACTACAAGGACCCGGATGCGACGGAGGAGGCGTTCCGCGGCGGCTGGTTCCACACGGGCGACCTCGGCGTGATGTATCCGGACGGATACATCCAGCTCAAGGACCGGGCGAAGGACATCATCATCTCCGGCGGCGAGAACATCTCGACCGTGGAGGTCGAGCAGGCGATCGTCAGCCATCCGGCGGTGCTCGACGTGGCGGTCGTGGGCGTTCCGGACGAGAAGTGGGGTGAGCGTCCCAAGGCGTTCGTGATCCTGAAGAAGGACGAGTCCCTGACGGCCGACGAGCTCATCGAGTACACCCGCACGCTGCTCGCCGGATACAAGGTGCCGCGCGACATCGTCTTCCCGCTGGAACTGCCTCGCACATCGACCGGGAAGATCCTGAAGTTCGAGCTGCGATCGGCCGAAGCCGCCGAGGGGTGAGCCGACCTCTCACGACTGCATTGGATACTCGACGCCATGACATCCGGTACCGGTAGCACCACCCGTCGCCTCGACTCGACGGGACCCGATCCCGCCCAGTTCCGGGTGCATGTCGTCACGCAGGCGATCCGCCTGTTCTCCGAGTTCGGCTACGAGTCGACCACCGTCGAGCAGATCGCCGCGGCCGCCGGGGTGTCGCGGCGGACGTTCTTCCGGCAGTTCCGATCGAAGGAGGACGTGATCTTCGCCGATCACGAGTCGCTGCTCGAGCAGGTCGCCGAGTATCTGTCGCAGGACTTCGACGATCCGTGGGCGGCGGCCTGCGAGGGGGCCAAGCTCGTGTTCGGGCACTTCCGCGACCGGCGCGAGCTGGCGGTGTGGCGGTACCGGGTGGTGCAGCGGGTGTCGGCGTTGCGGGAGCGCGAACTGGTCACCACCTATCGCTACGAGCGGTTGTTCACCGACTTCCTGCGCGCCGCCGTTCCGGGGGAGAAGCCGGTGCGCACAGTCAGCTTCGCGGCGGCGATGACCGCGACGCACAACTTCCTGCTGCGGGCGATGATCCGCGGCGACGACACCGCCACGGCCGACCGGCTCGAGCAGGAGTTGCTCGAGCTCCGCCGCACGTACGGGGTGGTTCCGGCGCCGGAAGGCACGACGAACGGGAAGACCGCCCCGGCCCCGCCGGAGGTCGCGGTGGTGACCTATGCGGCTCATCTGACACCCACAGAGATCGCCGAGCAAGTTCGGCTCCAGCTCGAAGGCGCACGTCAGCACCATTGACCTGGCACTGAGTGCCGTGGTTACAATCGACTCATTCCGTCACGTCGCGAACCCTCGCCTCGCTAAGCTCGAGGGAGCAACGCTCGCAAATCTGGCACCGCGTGCCGTTAGGAGTCCGCCGTCATGGCCCTCAATCCCGACTTCGATCTGTTCACGCTCTCCGAGGAGCACGACGCGCTGCGCGAGGCGATCCGCGCACTTGCCGAGAAGGAGATCGCGCCCTACGCCAAGGACGTCGACGAGAACTCCCGCTTCCCGCAGGAGGCCCTCGACGCCCTCAACAAGTCGGGCTTCAACGCCATCCACGTGCCCGAGCAGTTCGAGGGCCAGGGCGCCGACTCGATCGCCGCCTGCATCGTCATCGAAGAGGTCGCCCGAGTATGCGGCTCCTCCTCGCTGATCCCCGCCGTCAACAAGCTCGGCACCATGGGCCTGATCCTCCGCGGCTCCGACGAGCTCAAGGCCAAGGTCCTCCCCGACATCGTCAACGGCGCGATGGCCTCCTACGCGCTGTCCGAGCGCGAGGCCGGCTCCGACGCCGCCTCGATGCGCACCCGCGCCAAGGCCGACGGCGACGACTGGATCCTCAACGGCTCCAAGTGCTGGATCACCAACGGTGGTAAGTCCACCTGGTACACCGTCATGGCCGTCACCGACCCCGAGAAGGGCGCCAACGGCATCTCCTCCTTCATGGTCCACAAGGACGACGAGGGCTTCGTCGTCGGACCGAAGGAGAAGAAGCTCGGCATCAAGGGCTCCCCCACCGCCGAGCTGTACTTCGAGAACTGCCGCATCCCCGGCGACCGCATCGTCGGCGAGCCCGGCACCGGCTTCAAGACCGCTCTCGCGACCCTCGACCACACCCGTCCCACCATCGGTGCGCAGGCCGTCGGCCTCGCCCAGGGCGCCCTCGACGCAGCGATCGCCTACGTCAAGGATCGCAAGCAGTTCGGCCGCCCGATCTCCGACAACCAGGGTGTGCAGTTCATGCTCGCCGACATGGCCATGAAGGTCGAGGCCGCTCGCCTGATGGTGTACACCTCCGCGGCCCGCGCCGAGCGCGGCGAAGGCAACCTCGGTTTCATCTCCGCCGCCGCGAAGTGCTTCGCGTCGGACGTCGCGATGGAGGTCACCACCGACGCCGTGCAGCTGTTCGGCGGCGCCGGTTACACCACCGACTTCCCGGTCGAGCGCATGATGCGCGACGCCAAGATCACGCAGATCTACGAGGGCACCAACCAGATCCAGCGCGTCGTCATGTCGCGCGCTCTGCTGCGCTGACACCGGTCGCGTAGGTTACCCCCCGGAACATCACAGCGATCAGGAGTTACCGCAGTGGCAGTGGAAAAGGTAGGCGTGATCGGCGGCGGCACCATGGGTGCCGGTATCGCCGAGGTGTGCGCGAAGGCCGGTAGCGACGTCCTCGTCAAGGAGACCACCGAGGAGTTCGCCGCCGCAGCACGCGAGCGTCTGAAGAAGTCGATCGGACGCGGCGTCAAGTCCGGCAAGATCACGCAGGAGGACGCCGACGCGGTCCTCGGACGGATCCGCGTCACCCTCGACCTGAACGAGTTCGCCGACCGCGACCTGGTCGTCGAGGCCGCCCCCGAGATCGAGTCGCTCAAGGCGGAGATCTTCTCCGAGCTCGACAAGATCGTGAAGCCCGAAGGCATCCTCGCCACCAACACGTCGTCGATCCCCGTCATCAAGATGGCTCAGGCGACGCAGCGGCCCGGCAAGGTCGTGGGCGTGCACTTCTTCAACCCGGTGCCGGTGATGCCGCTCGTCGAGATCATCTCGGCGCTCACCACCGACGAGGCCACCGCCGACACGGTGTTCGACTACGCGAAGAACACCCTCGGCAAGACGGCCGTGCGCGCGGGCGACCGTGCGGGCTTCATCGTCAACGCCCTGCTCATCCCGTACCTGTGCTCGGCAGTGCGCATGCTCGAGTCGGGATACGCGACGAAGGAAGACATCGACGCCGCGATGAAGGGTGGCTGCGGCTACCCGATGGGTCCGCTGACACTCATCGACACCGTCGGCCTCGACATCACCCTCAACGCCGCGCAGTCGCTGTACGACGAGTTCGCCGAGCCGCACTACGCTCCCCCGGCACTGCTGCGTCGCATGGTCGACGCGGGTCGCCTGGGCCGCAAGACCGGCGAGGGCTTCTACAGCTACAGCAAGTAGCCCTGCAGCCTTCGAAGGCGCCCCGACGGTCCGCTCCGGATCCGTGGGGGCGCCTTCTGCTATCGTCCCGACCCGGATATATCGGGGGATTCTGTCGGGGGGCAGTCGTGACGTTGCATGTGGATCCTGAAGCGCTGCGCACATTCGCAGCCTTCGTGGCGGACATCGCCGACGCGATCGACGACTGGGACGTCGGCGAACCGTATACCGTGTCGCAATCATCCCTTCCCGGAACAGGATTCGCGGCCGTCTGCGCACGAGCCTTCACCGCCACCGATCAGGCGCTGAGCAACGTGTGCAGTCGCCTGCGCGAGATCGTCGACATCACCGACGGTGCCGAGAACGACTACGTCATCGCAGAGGCGGACTTCGTGGCTGCACTCTCGGCGATGGATCAGCACGGATGAGACCGGGAGTCGCTGCGGTCCGGTCCTGGAATCCCGACGCTCTGCGAGTCAC
>NZ_AJVB01000082.1:0-11820 GCF_000278445.1 Rhodococcus sp. R1101 | reverse complement strand
CACCACATGGCGGAATACTGGCCGGAGCCCGAACGTTTCGACCCCGAACGCTTCGCGGACCATCGACGCGAGGACAAGGTGCATCGCTACGCCTGGGAGCCGTTCGGCGGGGGCGTGCACAAGTGCCTCGGCATGCATTTCGCCGGGGCCGAGGTCACAGCGATCGTCCACCAGTTGCTGCTGCGCTTCGAGTGGTACGTCGACCCCGGCTACGTCGCCCCGCTCGACTTCACGTCGCTGCCGTTCCCGTCCGACGGGCAGCCGGTCGACCTGCGACTGCGGTCGGCCGGCCCCGACCGTCAGGCCGTGTAGAGGGTCGAGCGGTGTAGAGACCTGCGCCGACGCCGAGATACCGTTGCCGGATTCCTCGGCGTTGAGCGTCTCCACCAGTGAGATCGGCGCCTTCATCGAACCGAACACCTCGCGATGCGTCTCCACGGCACGGGCGGTGGCTTCCGGATCGGCGAGATCGGCTGCGACAGCGCGTACCTCCTTGGCACCCACCTCCCGCAGACGCTCGGCGACGCTCTCGAGGCGTTCCGCCCCGCGAGCGCTGATCGTCAGTGCGTAGCCGCGTTCGGGCGAGACGGGTTGCGATACCGAGGCCGATTCCCCTCGATGCTCCGGTCACGAACGCGCTGCTCACGCGTGGGCTCCCTTCAGTACTGCGAGTCCTGCTGCCACCAGGTCCGGCACGGCTTCCCCGGCGCGGTCGAAGCCGTCGCCGACGGTCGCTCCGGCACGCCACCGGTGGTGGATGCCCTCCGCGATGACGGCGAGCTTGAGGTAGGCCAGGCTCAGGTAGAAGTGCCAGTGGGTGATGTCGCGACCCGACGCCGTGGCATAACGCTGCACCAGATCGTCCGTTCCGGGGAGGCGATCGCTCGACCATGCGGCCGGGAAGCCGAGCACGTCGTCGAGGGCAGGATGCCGGTAGACGCACATCATCGCGAGGTCGGTGAGCGGGTCGCCGAGGGTGGACAGTTCCCAGTCCACCACCGCGACGACACGTCCCGTGTCGCTCGCGTCCAGGATGGTGTTGTCGATGCGGTAGTCGCCGTGGACGATCGTGGGAGCGGGTGACTCCGGAATCGATTCGGCGAGTGCGGCGTGCAACCGTTCGAGGTCGGGCAGCTCGCGGGTCTTGACGCGACCCCACTGGCTCGCCCACAGCTTCACCTGACGGGTCACGTAGCCGTCCGGTCGGCCCAGTCCCCCGAGACCGACGGCTTCGAAGTCGACGTTGTGCAGTTCGGCGAGGATACGCACGAGTTCACCGACACAGCGGTCGATCTCGTCGTCACCGAGCGCGTCGAGGTCGGCCTTGCTGCGCACCACACGTCCCTCGACGAAGTCGACGAGCGTGAACGGCGCACCCATCACCGACTCGTCCTCGCACTGGACGACGGTGGGTGCGACCGGCACACCGGTGTTCTTCAGTGCCGAGGTGATGCGGAATTCGCGGGCGACGTCGTGCGCCGACGGCGTCAGACCTGCGGTGGGCGGACGTCGCAGCACCCAGTGTGAGGTGTCGTCGAGGATGCCGTAGGTGAGGTTGGACCTGCCGCCCGCGATCAGCTCGGCGCGCAGTTCACCGTCGACGGCGACGCCGGAGTCGGTCAGGAACCGTTCGAGCGCAGCGAGATCGAGTCCTTCGTGTACCGCGGTCATTTCGCGGCCTCGCGGGCCGCCTTGCGGACGGCACCGACGGCGCGCTTGGCGATGGCCCAGCGGTGCACTTCCGACGGGCCGTCGTACACGCGGAACGGCCGGACCTCACGGGTGAGGCGTGCGATCGGAAGATCTTCGGAGACACCGAGACCGCCGCACATCTGAGCGGACCGGTCGACGATGCGGAAGATCGCTTCGGCGGCGAAGGTCTTGGCGATCGACGTGGCATTCGCGGCGTGCGAACCCCGGTCGAGTTCCCAGCACGCCTGCACGAGCAGCGCCCGGGTCGCCGCGATGTCGATCTCGTTGTCGGCGATCATCTTCTGGATCATGCCGAGATCGCCGAGGCGGGAACCGAATCCTTCGCGTTCGGCGACATAGCGGACGGCGGTGTCGTGACCGCGGCGGGCGGCACCGAGCCAGCGCATCACGTGCGTCATGCGGGCAGGTCCGAGACGCACCTGCGCGTAGGCGAAGCCTTGGTCGACCTCGCCGAGCACCGCCGAGTCGGGGACGAACAGATCCTCGAAATCGACCTCGCAGTGACCGCCGATCATGGAGCGGTCGAGGGTGTCGATATGGCGGCCGACCTTCAGACCTGCGGCGTCGGCGGGGGTGAGGAACATCGTGGCGCCGCCGCGCTGCCCGGGCTCACCGGACGTGCGGGCCATGACGATGAAGAATCCGGCACCGTCGGCACCGGTGATGAAGTGCTTGCGGCCGTTGATCTTCCAGCCGCCGGACACCTTCTCGGCGCGCGTGTTCAACGCGTTCGGATCGGCACCGGCACCGGGGGCCGGTTCGGTCATCGCGAAGGCCGAGCGCACGTCGCCGGCGGCCAGCGGTGCGAGGAACTGCTGCTTCTGCTCGTCGCTCGCGATGTGCGCGAGCATGTGCACGTTGCCCTCGTCGGGGGCAGCGATGTTGAGCGCGGTGGGGCCGAAGAGCGAGTAGCCCGCGGCCTCGAAGACCGGGGCGCGGTCGGACATGTTCAGGCCGTGGCCACCGTATTCGACGGGCGCGTGCGGAGCGAAGACACCGGCAGCCTTGGCAGCTTTCTGCAGATCCGTCCGGATCACGTCGCCGCCGGCCGCGGTGATGTCGCCACCGTGGGCGTCCTCGACGGGAAGCACTTCGTCGCGGACGAACTGCTCGGTCCGCGCGATGAGGTCCCGGACGTGGTCCGAGTAGGACAGGTCGACCGCCATACTGAGCTCCTTCCGTACCGACCGATCGATCGCTCGGTCAAGTTCACGGTGACATACCCTCACGATCGGGTCAAGCCCTGGGGTGCTCGGCTACGCCGCCCCGACCGCATTCCGCGCGACCTGCAGGTATCGGCGCACTATCTCGTCGGGAGACAACGAGCCGTCGGGCCGGTACCAGCCGGCCACCGCGACGCACATCGTCGTCACCGCGCGACTGGCGTCCTTCGGGAACGGCGTGGCGAAGGTGCCGTCGGCAACGCCGGCCTCGACGATCTCGTCGATCATGCGCTGCTGCTCGTCGCGTAGCGCGACGAAGGCCCGGCGGGCCTGCGGTTCCATGCTGCGCATCTCCGTGGACGCCACGAACGCCTGGTCGCGGCGGAACATGTGGAAGCGCAGCAGCGACTCGACGACCGCGTCGAATCGCTCGGACGGGCTGGGCCCGGCCTCGGCGAGCGCCTGCCTGCTACGGGCGAGCAGGTCGTGCAGCACGGTGGTGGTGAGCGAGACCAGCAGCGCCTGCTTCGATGGGTAGTGGTGGTACAACCCCGGTACCGACAGACCGGACCGCGACGCGACCTCGCGGATGGACGTGCCGTCGTAACCGCGTTCGGCGAACGCCTCGAGTGCAGCGGCGAGCGGCTTGGGCAGGTCGGCCGGGCCGTAGTGCCGCCACGACCCGACGTCGCCGGAAACCGGATCCTCACGCGTGTCCATGCTCAACACCGTAAGGGACGGTTCCGGCGACCTCGGCGCTCGCAGGAGCGGCAGCCGCTCGCAGGATCAGTAATCGTCCTCGCCGTAGAGGACGACACCGCGGAGGTTCTTGCCGGCGTGCATGTCGGCGTAGCCCTCGTTGATGTCCTCGAGCTTGTAGGTCTTGGTGACGAGGTTGTCGAGATCGAGCTGCCCGTTCCGGTACAGCTCGAGGAGCCTGGGGATCTGCGAGCGTGGGCCGGTGCCACCGAAGATGGCCCCCTGCAATCGCTTCTGCAGCAGCGTCAGCTCGAACAGGCTCATCGTCACCTGCGAGTCGGTGGCGTGGCCCATGCCCACGACGACGACCTGCCCGCCCTTGGCCGTGAGACCGAGTGCGGGACCGATGATGTCGCCGGTGATCTCGCCGACGGTGATGACGGTGACGTCGGCCATCTGCCCCCAGGTGATCTCGCCGATCACCGGTGCGGCCTCCTCGATCGATGCGAAGACGTGCGTGGCACCGAACTCCTTGGCCTTCTGCCGCTTGAATTCGACGGGGTCGATCGCGACGACGAACCGCGCACCGGCGTGCGCCGCACCCTGTACGGAGTTGATGCCGACACCGCCGACACCGATGACCACGACGGTGTCGCCGAGCTTGGTGCCGCCGATCTCCGTGGCCGAACCCCAGCCGGTCGCGACGCCGCACCCGAGCAGGGCGGCCTTCTCGAGCGGGATGTCCTTCTCGATCTTGATGACCGACGCCTCGTTGACGGTGACGTACGGCGCGAACGTGCCGAGCAGGCACATCTGCAGCACCGGGTCGCCGTTCAAGGTCGCGCGGTAGGTCTTGTCGGAGATGGCCTGGCCGGTGAGCAGGCCGGCGCCCTCGTCGCAGATGTTCTGCAGACCCTTCGCGCAGGACCGGCAGCGCCCGCAGGCCGGAATGAACGCGAGGACGACGTGGTCGCCCTCCTCGAGACCGCTCACTCCCGGCCCCACCTTGGTGACCACGCCCGCCCCTTCGTGACCGCCGAGGACCGGGAAGAAGGGAAGTGGTGTCGCGCCCGAGCGCAAGTGCTCGTCGGAATGGCACAGACCCGAAGCCGCGAGACGGATCTGCACCTCACCTGCTACGGGATCGCCGAGATCGATCTCCTCGATCTCCCACGGGCGGTCGATTCCTTTGATGATTGCTGCCTTCGTCTTCACCCGAGCCTCCTGAGCCGAAAGTGCATGTGACGTGCGTCACGAAATTCAAACACTTATCGAACAGGGGGGCAACGGGGTGCAAACCCCTTCCGGAGTGCGCAGTTAACCGCTACATTCGGTAACAGACAACTTCTCGTAAAAGGGCTACCGCCATGATTCACGTCCGCCACAGCGCCGTCGCAGACATCCCCGTCGACCTCGCGTTCTCCTACGTCGACGACTACCGGAACGTCCCCGACTGGATGTTCGGAGTGGCCCGTTTCCAGCCCGTGGGCGGGCAGGTCTCCGGCCTCGGTGCCGTCTACGACTCGACCATGCGGATCGGCCCCAAGGATCTCGACTCGCGTGTGGAAGTCGTCGAATGGGAACGCAACCGCACCATCGTCCTCGACTCGATCGCCGGATTCCGCGCCGCATCGTCGTGGACCTTCACGGACCTCGGCGACGCGACGCGGCTCGACGTCGACTTCGGCTACCGGCTGCCCGGCGGGATCGCCGGCCGCACACTCGGCATGCTCATCGAACCGATTGTGGGAACGGCGATCCGGCAGACCGAGCACGCGTTGCGCACGCGGCTCGGTCGGCTGATCTAGGACCGGACTCAGAAGTTGCCGCGCGCGGCCTGCTCCCGCTCGATCGCCTCGAACAGCGCCTTGAAGTTGCCCTTGCCGAAGCCGAGCGAACCGTGCCGCTCGATCAGCTCGAAGAACACGGTCGGACGGTCGCCGACGGGCTTGGTGAAGATCTGCAGCAGGTAGCCGTCCTCGTCGCGGTCCACCAGGATGCCCCGCTTCTTCAGCTCCTCGATCGGCACCCGGACCTCACCGATACGAGCGCGCAGCTCCGGATCGTCGTAGTACGCATCGGGAGTCGCGAGGAACTCCACGCCCTCCTCGCGCAGCGAATCGACCGCGGTGAGGATGTCGTTGGTGGCCAAGGCGAGATGCTGCGCGCCCGGTCCGCGGTAGAAATCGAGATACTCGTCGATCTGCGAACGCTTCTTCGCGATGGCGGGCTCGTTGAGCGGGAACTTCACGCGGTGGTTGCCGTTGCACACCACCTTGCTCATGAGCGCCGAGTAATCGGTCGCGATGTCGTCGCCGATGAACTCCGCCATGTTCGTGAAACCCATGACGCGGTTGTAGAAGTCGACCCACTCGTCCATGTGCCCGAGTTCGACGTTGCCGACGACGTGATCGAGCGCCTGGAAGATCCGCTTGGGCGCACCCTCACGCTTGCGGTAGGTCGAGGTGCGCTCGACGTAGCCGGGCAGATACGGACCGTTGTAGCGCGACCGGTCGACGAGCGTGTGCCGGGTGTCGCCGTACGTCGCGATGGCGCCGACGCGGACGGTACCGTTCTCGTCACTGATCTCGTAGGGCTCCTCGAGGACGGTCGCTCCCTGGCGCCGGGCGTGCTCGATGCACTTGTCGACATCCGGCACCTGCAGGGCGATGTCGACCACGCCGTCACCGTGGAGGCGATGGTGCTCGATCAGCGGGCTGTCCGGATCCACCGCACCCTTGATCACGAATCGCACGGCGCCGCTGCGCAGTACATAGGCGTGATGGTCGCGGTTGCCGGTGGTGGGTCCGGAATAGGCGACGAGTTCCATACCGTAGGCCGACTGGAAGTAGTGCGCCATCTGCGTAGCGTTGCCGACCACCCACACCACAGCGTCCCAGCCGCTCACCGGGAACGGATCCCGCTCACTGTCGTACTCCACGAGACCGACGAGGCGCCGGAGCTCCTCGGCGTCGAGCTGAGCGAGGCGTTCGCTGTCGGTCAGGGTGTATTCCAGAGTCATGGCTGCAACCTCCTGCCGCTCACTGCGGCACAGTTCGTTGTGTCGTGTGTCACCAGGAGAAACCCACCCGCCGGTGGGACGCAACGTCGCCTTCGGCAACTGGTCCGACTGACTCGAATTCGCCGGAATCCTTGTGCTCACCTATACAATCAGGCTAGTTTTCGGCGCTCGATGGGAAGGAAGCGCAATGCGCGAGCCCGTACAGCTGGACGAATTGGATTTCGCTCTCCTCGAGGCCCTGCATGCCGACCCGAAGGTCGGCGCGCTCGAGCTGTCCCGTCGCCTGAAGGTCGCGCGCGCCACCGTCTCGGCACGCCTGCGACGCCTCGAGGACACCGGCGTGATCGCCGGCTACGAACCCCGGATCAACCTCGCCGCAGCAGGTTTCGACGTGCAGGCGTTCGTGACGATGGAGATCGTGCAGGGCGCTCTCGAAGACGTCACCGAGGTCCTCGAACGCATCCCGGGTGTGCTCGAAGCGTTCGCCACCACCGGCGCGGGCGACGTTCTGTGCCGCATCGGGGCCGAATCGCATCTCGGTCTCCAGCAAACCCTCATCGAACTGAACCGCTCATCGATCGTCGCGAGGTCGACGAGCGTCATGGTGCTCTCGGAGGTCGTGCACTACCGGGCGATGCCGCTGCTCCGCACCCTCCAACCCGAACGATCCGCGAAAGCACCGGCCTACCGGCGGTGAGCCGATCACCGCCACAATCTCCTTCCGGCTAGCCGGATTGCACAGAAAAAAGCGCTTCGGGCGTCCGGACCCTCCGCACGCTGCACAGTTGACCGAGCCACAGTTGCGCAGGATTTGTTACTGCCGTCACAGTCGTTCGCCATGAAGAACCTGCTGACCCGATTCGAAGAAAAAGCCCCTGAGATCGTCTTCGAGTGGCACGACACCGAGACCACCGCCCGGGGCTGGGTCGTCATCAACTCGCTGCGGGGCGGTGCGGCCGGTGGCGGCACCCGCATGCGCCGCGGCCTCGACCGGCGCGAGGTGGAGTCGCTGGCGAAGACCATGGAGATCAAGTTCACCGTCTCCGGACCCGCGATCGGTGGTGCCAAGTCCGGTATCGATTTCGATCCGTCCGACCCCCGCAAGGAGGGCGTGCTGCGCCGCTGGTTCGCGGCAGTCACTCCCCTGCTGCGGGCCTACTACGGCACCGGTGGCGACCTCAACGTCGACGAGATGAACGAGGTCGTTCCGCTCACCGAGGCCAACGGCCTGTGGCACCCGCAGGAAGGTGTCGTCAACGGTCACTTCGGCAAGGACGAGCGCCAGCGCATCCAGCGGGTGGGCCAGCTGCGGCTCGGCGTCGCGAAGGTCGTCGAGGACGCGCGGTTCACTCCCGCCACCAGCACGAAATACACTGTCGCCGATCTGATCACCGGCTACGGTGTGGCCGAGTCGGTCCGTCACCACCAGCTCGTCTACCGGGGCAGCGACCTCGCGGGCAAGCGCGTGGTGGTGCAGGGATGGGGCAATGTCGGCGCCGCCGCTGCCTACTATCTCGCTCAGGCCGGCGCGTCGATCGTGGGCATCATCGACCGCGACGGCGGCATCCTCGAACCCGAAGGACTCTCCTTCGACGAGATCCGCACCCTGCTGCTCGAGCGCGACGGCAACGCCCTGCGCAGCGACCGGATGCTCCCCTTCGACGAGGTGAACGCCCGCATCTGGGATCTCGGAGCCGAGATCTTCCTGCCGTGCGCCGCAAGCCGGCTCGTCACCCGCGAGCAGGTCGACCGCATGGTCGCTGCGGGACTCGAGACGATCGCCTCCGGCGCCAACGTCCCGTTCGCCGACGACGAGATCTTCTACGGACCTACCTACGAGCACGCCGACAAGTCCGTCGCCGTGATTCCCGACTTCATCGCCAACTGCGGAATGGCCCGGGCCTTCGCCCAGCTCATGGAAGGCGACGTGGAGGTCTCCGACGCCGCGATCTTCGGCGATGTGTCCACCACCATCGAGACGGCCCTGCGCCGGTGCCACGACCGCTCGACCGAGCTCACCGGACTCGCCGCGACGGCCTTCGAGATCGCACTCGATCAGCTGGTCCCGGCCGGGGAGCGCATCGATGACTGACACCCTGGCTACGGTGACGACGACCGGCGCCCAAGGCCCCGCAGGGACCACGACGGGCGCCCAGAGCATCGCGGGCCTGCATCGCGCCATGCGGCCCCGCCAGCTCGTCATGATGAGCCTCGGCGGCGCCATCGGGGCCGGCCTGTTCGTCGGATCGGGGGCGGGTATCGCCGTCGCCGGCCCGGCGATCCTGATCTCGTTCCTGGTGGCGGCCGTTCTCGTCGTGTTCGTGATGCGCATGATGGGCGAGATGGCCGCGGCCAACCCCGCCAGCGGTGCGTTCTCCGAGCACACCGAGAACGCGCTCGGCCCCGTCGCGGGGCGCACAATCGGCTGGCTGTACTGGGTGCAGGTGATCATCGTGATCGCCGCCGAGGCCACCGGTGCCGCCGCGATCACCGCGGTGGCACTGCCCGGCATCCCCCAGTGGGCGTCCGCGCTGTTCTACATGGTCGTGCTGACGGGCGTGAACCTCGTCGGCGTCCGCCGCTTCGGTGAGGTCGAATTCTGGTTCGCCGCAATCAAGATCGTCGCGATCCTCGGCTTCCTGGTGATCGGCGTCGCAATGATCGCCGGGTGGATGCCCACCTTCGAGACGACCGGCTTCGCGAATCTCACGGCACACGGCGGGTTCGCGCCCACCGGTATCGCCGGTATCGCAGCCGGCCTGCTCATCGTGGTGTTCGCGTTCGGTGGCACCGAGATCATCGCGATCGCCGCCGCGGAGACCGCCGATCCCCGTCGCAACGTGGGCCGCGCGGTACGCACCCTGGTGTGGCGCATCCTCGTGTTCTACATCGGGTCGGTGCTCGTGATGGTGACGATCCTGCCGTGGACCTCCGAAGATCTCGCGACGGGTCCGTTCGTCGCCGTGCTGCAGGCCGGGGCCGTCCCGGGCGCTGCCGCGGTGATGACCGTGATCGTGGTGGTCGCACTACTCTCCTCGCTCAACGCGATGCTGTTCAGCGCTTCCCGGATGATCTTCTCGCTGTCGCACCGCGGATCGGCGCATCCCGTCTTCGGGCGCCTGTCGTCCAACGGCGTTCCGCGCAATGCGGTGCTCGCCTCGGTGGCGTTCGGCTTCGTCACGGTCGGACTGAACTATCTCTACCCCGACCGCGTGCTTCCACTGCTCCTCAACGCCGTCGGCTCCACGATCCTGGTGCTGTGGACGTTCGTCGCGGTCTCGCACCTCGTGCTCCGTCGTCGCGCGCGCCGCAACGGCACCGAGGACGCACTGCCGCTGAAGATGTGGGGCTTCCCGTACCTGTCGTACGCGACGCTCGGCCTGCTCGCCGGTATCGCGGTGCTTGCCCTGTTCGACACCGCCGCCCGCACGCAGCTGCTCGCGACCGGCGCGTTGACCGCAGCGATCGCCGGTACCTGCACGGTGCTGGCACGGCGACGCGCTGCGGCCGAGACGGCTCGAGCGGAGACGGTTCAGGGGCACCAGCCGTAGGGACGCGTGATGATCTCCATGAAGTGACCGGCGGGGTCGAGGAAGTAGGTTCCTCGACCCCCGTCGTTTCTGTTGATGCCGTGCGACGACTGCCGAGGATCGGCCCAGTGTTCGATCTTCTGCTCGAGGATCCGGGCGTAGATCTCTCGTCGAACTCCTTGTGGTCCCGCGCCTCCATGCCTGACGCAGTCCGTCATCGGCACGCGACGCTGCGTTCAGAAATACCTTCCGTGCCCGAGGGATGCAAGCGATGAATTTTTCACGGTCCCCGGGTCGGTACTCGTCGACGACCTTCGAAAGGGGACGACGATGAAGCTCACGGTGACGACCTTCGTATCGGCCGACGGTGTGGCCCAGGGACCGGGCGGCCCCGACGAGGACCGCAGCGACGGCTTCGACCGCGGCGGTTGGGTGGTGCCGCTGTTCGACGAGGACACCGGCACGTTCATCGACGAGGTGTTCTCGAAGGTCGATGCGTTCCTGCTGGGCCGGAACACCTACGACGTCTTCGCTGCGTCGTGGCCGAACTCGACCGACCCCGAGGACCCGGTCGCCCGTGCACTCAACACCCTCCCGAAGTACGTCGCCTCCACGACGCTCACCGACCCCGAATGGAAGAACACGACCGTCCTCGATGGCGACGTGCCCGCCGCGGTCGCGGAACTGAAGAAGCAGCCGGGACGCGAACTGCAGGTGCACGGCAGCATCCGTCTCGTCCACACCCTCTTCGAGCACGATCTCGTGGACGAGTACCGCCTCGTCACGTTCCCCGTGGTCCTCGGTCAGGGGCGGCGACTGTTCCCCACCGGGGGTCGCGACACGAAGTTGGATCTCGTCGACTCGCGCACCACTTCATCCGGCATCGTCATCACCGTGTACCGCCCGGCCGGACGACCCGAGTACGGACTCGCCGAAGTGGAGTGACCCGGCGACGGGCTGCGCTGAGTCCGCGTCGGGGGTTACGTTCGGCGACGCAGATGCCATCATAGAACGGAGCAGATCGGTACGCCACGAGGCGAAAGGACTGCCATGGGCCTCTACAACGATCACGTCGTACCGCGACTGGTGAACATCGCCTGCGCACCGTCGTTCACCGAGGCGAACCGGAAACGAGTGTGCGCCGGACTGAGCGGCCGCGTCCTCGAGATCGGATTCGGTTCGGGCCTGAACGTTCCGTACTATCCCACTTCGATCGAATCGGTCAGCGCCGTCGAACCCGCCGATCTCGGATGGAAACTCGCCGGTTCACGCATCGAGGACTCACCCGTCCACATCGAACGATCCGGTCTCGACGGGCAATCACTTCCGTTCGAGGACAACACCTTCGACAGTGCACTGACGACGTGGACCCTGTGCACCATCCCCGATGCCGACGCGGCCCTGCGCGAAGTACGGCGTGTCCTCACGCCCGGGGGCACGCTGCACTTCGTCGAACACGGGCTCGCCCCGGACGAGAGCGTCCGACGGTGGCAGCACCGGCTCGAACCGATCCAGAAGCGGATCGCCGGTGGTTGCCACCTGACACGACGGATTCCCGACCTCATCCGCGGTGCGGGCTTCGACATCCGCGAACTCGACACCTTCTACGAGGAGAAGACTCCGAAGCTGTTCGGTGCGCTGTCGCTGGGAGTCGCCGAGGCCGCCCGGTAGCCGGGGGGGAGATTGCGCCCAC
>NZ_AJVB01000081.1:0-11907 GCF_000278445.1 Rhodococcus sp. R1101 | reverse complement strand
ACAGCGACTTCAGCGGACGGTTACCGGGACCGGTGACCGGCCGGCCACGACGGCCGTTGTCGAACAGGGCGTCGACCGACTCCTGCAGCATCCGCTTCTCGTTGTTGACGATGATCTCGGGAGCGCCGAGGTCGATCAGTCGCTTGAGGCGGTTGTTGCGGTTGATGACGCGGCGGTACAGGTCGTTGAGGTCGGAGGTCGCGAAGCGGCCACCGTCGAGCTGCACCATCGGACGCAGTTCCGGCGGGATCACCGGCACGGCGTCGAGCACCATGCCCATGGGCGAGTTGCCGGACTGCTGGAACGCCGCCACGACCTTCAGGCGCTTGAGAGCACGCAGCTTCTTCTGGCCCTTGCCGCTGCGGATGGTCTCGCGCAGCGACTCGGCCTCGGCGTCGATGTCGAAGTTCTCGATGAGCTTCTGGATCGCCTCGGCACCCATGGCACCGGTGAAGTACTCGCCGTAGCGGTCCTGGAGCTCGCGGTAGATCATCTCGTCGACGATCAGATCCTTCGGCTTCAGCTTCGTGAAGGTCGTCCAGATCTCGTCGAGACGGTCGAGCTCGCGCTGCGCGCGGTCGCGGAGCTGACGCATCTCGCGCTCGCCGCCGTCCTTGACCTTGCGGCGGACGTCGGACTTGGCGCCCTCGGCCTCGAGTTCGGCGAGGTCGGCTTCGAGCTTCTGCGCCCGGGCCTCGAGGTCGGCGTCGCGCTGATCGGCGACCGACTTCTTCTCGACCTCCATCTCGGCTTCGAGAGTGGAGAGCTCGTTGTGGCGCAGCTCGTCGTCGACCGACGTGATGACGTACGCGGCGAAGTAGATGATCTTCTCGAGATCCTTCGGCGCGAGGTCGAGCAGGTAGCCGAGACGGCTCGGCACACCCTTGAAGTACCAGATGTGGGTCACCGGAGCGGCGAGCTCGATGTGACCCATGCGCTCGCGGCGGACCTTGGCGCGGGTCACCTCGACGCCGCAGCGCTCGCAGATGATGCCCTTGAAGCGGACACGCTTGTACTTGCCGCAGTAGCACTCCCAGTCCCGGGTGGGACCGAAGATCTTCTCGCAGAACAAGCCGTCCTTCTCGGGCTTGAGCGTGCGGTAGTTGATGGTCTCGGGCTTCTTGACCTCGCCGTACGACCAGTTACGGATGTCCTCGGCGGTGGCCAGGCCGATCCGGAGTTCATCGAAGAAGTTGACGTCGAGCACGTAACTTCCTTTCCCCTGTGCGGGTTGTGTTGCTGCTAGTTGTCGCTATCGCTGCCGGGACCCGACGCGGTACGCCTCCGAAAGACCGGTTCGGCGTACCGCATCGGGTCGGCTCCTAGTTCGCGAGGTCGTCGACCGTGGCCGACTCGTTGCGGGAAAGGTTGATGCCCAGGTTGGCGGCCGCCCGCTCGAGGTCCTCGTCGTCGCCGTCGGCCATCGCGATGGCCGCGCCGTCGCTGGAGAGCACCTCCACGTTCAGGCACAGCGACTGGAGTTCCTTGAGGAGCACCTTGAACGACTCGGGGATACCCGGCTCGGGGATGTTCTCGCCCTTGACGATGGCCTCGTAGACCTTCACGCGGCCGACCACGTCGTCGGACTTGATCGTGAGCAGCTCCTGGAGCGTGTAGGCGGCACCGTAGGCCTGCATCGCCCAGCACTCCATCTCACCGAAGCGCTGACCACCGAACTGCGCCTTACCACCGAGCGGCTGCTGCGTGATCATCGAGTACGGGCCGGTCGAACGCGCGTGGATCTTGTCGTCGACCAGGTGGTGCAGCTTGATGATGTACATGTAGCCGACCGACACCGGGTACGGGAACGGCTCGCCGGAGCGACCGTCGAACAGCGTCGCCTTGCCGTCGGGACCGACCATGACCTCGCCGTCGCGGTTCGGCAGCGTCGAGGACAACAGACCCGTCAGCTCCTCCTCGCGGGCACCGTCGAACACCGGGGTGGCGATGTTGGTGTCGGGCTCGGCGGCGAGCATCTCCTCGGAGAGGTTCTGCGCCCACTCGGGACGGCTGCCGTCGCCGGCCACCTGGATCTGCCAGCCGGCCTTGCCGATCCAGCCGAGGTGCGTCTCGAGCACCTGACCGATGTTCATACGACGCGGAACACCGTGGGTGTTCAGGATGATGTCGACCGGGGTGCCGTCGGGGAGGAACGGCATGTCCTCCTGCGGGAGGATCTTGCCGATGACGCCCTTGTTGCCGTGGCGGCCGGCGAGCTTGTCGCCGTCCTGGATCTTGCGCTTCTGCGCCACGTACACACGGACGAGCTCGTTGACACCCGGAGGCAGATCGTCGTCGTCCTCGCGCGAGAACACGCGCACGCCGATGACCTTGCCGTTCTCGCCGTGGGGCACCTTCAGCGAGGTGTCGCGCACCTCGCGCGCCTTCTCACCGAAGATCGCGCGGAGCAGGCGCTCCTCGGGGGTAAGCTCGGTCTCGCCCTTCGGCGTGACCTTGCCGACGAGGATGTCGCCGTCGCGGACCTCGGCACCGATGCGGACGATGCCGCGCTCGTCGAGATCGGCGAGGACCTCGTCGGAGACGTTCGGGATGTCGCGGGTGATCTCCTCGGCACCGAGCTTGGTGTCGCGGGCATCGATCTCGTGCTCCTCGATGTGGATCGAGGTGAGCACGTCCTCCTCCACGAGGCGCTGCGACAGGATGATCGCGTCCTCGTAGTTGTGGCCCTCCCACGGCATGATCGCCACAAGCAGGTTCTTGCCGAGCGCCATCTCACCGTTCTCGGTGCAGGGGCCGTCGGCGAGGACCTGGCCGGACTCGACGCGCTGTCCCTCGTCCACGATCGGACGCTGGTTCGAGCAGGTGCCCTGGTTCGAACGGTCGAACTTGCGCAGACGGTAGGTCTTGCGGGTTCCGTCGTCGGCCATCACGGTGATGAAGTCGGCGGAGACCTCTTCGATCACGCCGCTCTTCTCGGTGACGATGACGTCGCCGGCGTCGACGGCGGCACGCAGCTCCATGCCCGTACCGACGATCGGCGACTCGCTGCGCACCAGCGGCACGGCCTGACGCTGCATGTTCGCGCCCATGAGGGCACGGTTGGCGTCGTCGTGCTCGAGGAACGGGATCATGGCGGTCGCGACCGACACCATCTGGCGCGGGGAGACGTCCATGTACTCGACCTGGTCGGCGGAGACGTACTCGATCTCGGCGCCCTTCTTACGGACGAGCACCCGCTCGTCCGCGAAGCGGCTGTCGGAACCGATCGGCGAGTTGGCCTGCGCGATGAGGTAGCGGTCCTCCTCGTCGGCGGTGAGGTACTCGACCTCGTCGGTGACGACACCGTCGACGACCCTGCGGTAGGGCGTCTCGATGAAACCGAACGGGTTGACCCGCGCGTACACCGACAGCGAGCCGATCAGGCCGATGTTCGGGCCTTCCGGGGTCTCGATCGGGCACATGCGGCCGTAGTGGGACGGGTGGACGTCGCGGACCTCGAGGCCGGCGCGCTCACGCGACAGGCCACCGGGGCCGAGCGCCGACAGGCGACGCTTGTGGGTCAGGCCCGAGAGCGGGTTGTTCTGGTCCATGAACTGCGACAGCTGGGAGGTTCCGAAGAACTCCTTGATCGCGGCCACGACCGGACGGATGTTGATCAGGGTCTGCGGCGTGATCGCCTCGACGTCCTGGGTGGTCATGCGCTCACGGACCACGCGCTCCATGCGGGACAGGCCCACCCGGATCTGGTTCTGGATGAGCTCGCCGACCGTGCGCAGACGACGGTTGCCGAAGTGGTCGATGTCGTCGACCTCGACGGGAACCTCGACGCCGCCGGGGACGGTCATCTTGTTCTCACCCGCGTGCAGGCGCACGAGGTACTCGATCGTGGCGACGATGTCTTCCTCGGTGAGGGTGGACGCCTCGATCGGCTGGCCCGTGTTCAGGCCGAGCTTCTTGTTGATCTTGTAACGGCCCACGCGCGCCAGGTCGTAGCGCTTGTCCTTGAAGAAGAGGTTCTCCAGCAGGGTCTGCGCGCTCTCCTTGGTCGGCGGCTCGCCCGGACGGAGCTTGCGGTAGATGTCGAGGAGCGCCTCGTCGGTGCCCGCCGTGTTGTCCTTCTCGAGCGTCGACATCATGATCTCGGAGAACCCGAAACGCTCGACGATCTGCTCGGTGGACCAGCCCAGCGCCTTGAGCAGCACGGTGACCGGCTGACGACGCTTGCGGTCGATACGCACACCGACGGTGTCGCGCTTGTCGACGTCGAACTCGAGCCAGGCACCGCGGCCCGGGATGACCTTGACGCTGTGCAGGTCCTTCTCGGTGCTCTTGTCGACGTTCTTGTCGAAGTACACACCGGGCGAACGCACGAGCTGCGACACCACGACACGCTCGGTGCCGTTGATGATGAAGGTGCCCTTGTCGGTCATCATCGGGAAATCACCCATGAAGACCGTCTGGCTCTTGATCTCACCGGTGTTGTTGTTGATGAACTCGGCGGTGACGAACAGCGGAGCCGCGTACGTCATGTCCTTGTCCTTGCACTCCTCTACGGAGGCCTTGACCTCGTCGAAACGAGGGTCGGAGAAGGACAGGGACATCGAACCCGAGAAGTCCTCGATGGGCGAGAGCTCGTCGAGGATTTCTTCCAGGCCACCGACGACGTGACCGTCGCCGCGCTCCGCAGCCTTCGCGCGCCAGCGCTCCGAGCCGATCAACCATTCGAACGAATCGGTCTGTAGATCGAGGAGCCCGGGAACTTCGAGGGGTTCGCGAATCTTCGCGAACGACACCCTCGTCGGGGCTCCGGGGATTCCGGCTACTGCCTTGGTCTGGCTAGAGACTGCCAAGATGCGTCCTTCCAGCACCTCATGCGGGCCGCTCCAACCGGTGCGACCGCCGCTGTACCTGCTTCTTCATGTGGGGCGTTTTCGCTGGTCGCAACCCGATCGGAAACCCCACCGACACACCGGGACGAACTCGCCCGAACAGGCGAATTCCGACTCGGCGATCAGAAGGTGAACAGGAGGCAGCCAGCGCAAACAACCAACCTACACCTGAGTAGGTGTAATGTCCACAGGGGTGCCTGAAAGAAACCTGGCAAACGACCGCGAGCGGCTCACGAGGAAGCCTTCAGTCGAACAGGCGTACCGATAGAGTGACCGCTCGCGTCGCCCGCGTCAAGACCGAGCGTCAGGAACGATCCGCGCGTCGCCACCGGAAAGACCGCCCTCGACGACGGCGATCCGCCGTCGTCGTCACCGGTCGCGGATCTCCGAGACCAGCCATCGTCCATCCGGCTTCTCCATCCTCACCAGCAGCGGCGCGGCCGCGCTCCCCTGGGCGATGCCGTCGCCGGTGGCACTCACGTTGATGTACGCAGCAACCTCCGCGTGGGTGTCGTCGAGCATCGTCGCGCCGATGTGCTCGACCATCACCTCGGTGACGGTGCGGGTGTCGACCGCGGCCTTCTTGGTGACGTCGGCAGTCGAGTCGAACTCCTCGAGCCGCTCCGGGGTCAGCAACTCCCGGATCTGCGCGAAGTCCTCGTCGATCGTCCGGTAGTCGTAGCCGTGCATCGTCTCGATCGCGACCTTCGCGGCCTCGGTGACCTCCTGCGTGGCCGCAGTATCGACCCACGCCGCGTTGGAGACCTCGGCACCGGGACGGAAGGCGGCGACCGCGGCGATCACCGCGAGCACGACCGCCACTGCACCGACGACGACCACCGGCCGCCACCCACCGGACCCGCGCTGCGGCGCGTCGATGTCTCCGGTGTCGGCTGCGGGACGATCGGGTGAGTTCGCCTGCTCGCGCGGGATCTCGGAAGTCCCGGTCTCCGCCCCGACGTCGCTCTCCGTCCGGGGGTCCGTCTTCGCCGGCTTCTCCAGGTTCACCTCGGCGGGCCGGACCGGTTCGGGCGACGAGGACGCCGCGTCCGAAGGCACGATCGACCGCTCCGGGGCGTCCGAGCGCTCGTCGTCGGCGGGTGTCATCCGCGGTGGCCGGGACGATCCGGCGACCTTCGGCCGGCGGCGCGGGGGCCCGCTCGGACCGGACTTGCGTCGCTGCGGGGGCACTACACGTTCTCCTTCGTCGACTTGCCGAACATCACGGGCCGGCCGCTCCCTCGGGTGCGGTCTCCGCGCCGGGGACCGGAGCGGGATCCGAGGGCGTCGTGCCGGGCGCCGGTCCCGACTCCATCTCGGCCGATGCGAGCGGTTCGATCGTCTCGGCCTTCCACACATCGCCGTCCTTGCGCAACGACACGAGTACCGGAACCTTGTTCGTCACGAAGTACTCGGGGGTCTCGGTGCGCACCGCGAGCACCACCAGCGCTTGTCCGAGATCGTCGTCGGTGTTGAGTTCGGTGAGCGTGCCGAACAGCACCTCCGCCGACATGCTCGTGCCGGTCTCCGCGACCCGCGCCCGGATGTCCTCCTCGGTCGCTGCCAGATCGTTGCGCAGGGCGTCGCCGGTGATCGACGACCGCATGTTCTCGATGGACACATCGACAGCGTCGGCGTCGACACTGTTCAGATTGACGGCGGCCTGCATCGCTCCCGACAACGCGGCATCGCGCGCCTCGGCGGCCGCCCGATCCACCAGGAGCGCGTGCCCCCAGCCGTACCCGAACCACACCGCTGCCCCGAGAGCGACGGCGGCGAGCACGGAGACAGCGACGAGGGCTGCTCTGCGTGCTCCGCCCGCACCTCGCGCATCCCCCGGCGACAGGTCGTCGGCAGACGGGGGCGGGACGGGCGGAGCGTCGGAGGATCTTGGTGCACTCACTCCACAAACCTACTTACTGCTCACTTCGGGGTGACTCCGAGCAACGGCGCGAGCTGCGTCGCGATCGGATTCAGGTTGAGCTTGTCCGGGTCCTTCTTCGGTGTGAAATCCCAGGGCTGGATCGTGTTCGGATCGGCGAAGACGATGCGGTTCGCGCTCCGCACGCCGGTGACACTGCCCTGGGGTACCTCGCACGACGCGTTCGTGTCGAGCGGGAAATCCTGCTGGGTGTCGTCGAAGTTCGGATCCTGCGCGCGCATCTGCTCGAGGATCTCCTGCGTCCCCTCGTACCCGATGGTGCACGAAGGTGGATTGTTGGTCTCGAGCACTATGCCTTGCCGCACCGCGCCGTCGCCCGGAGCGACCGTACTCGCACTGGCTGCGACCGCAGGCAGGAAGGCCAACAGCGGCTGCAGGGCGGTCGCTTGCGGCGCGGCCGTCTCCGCCACCGCGGCGAGGTTGGCGAGGTCGGTCGTCAGACCCGGACCGGAACCCTCGATCAATTGCGAGAGCTGATCGCTCGCGTCGGTGCCGGTCTCGATGAGCCGCCGCAGATCGGGATCGCTATCGCGGAGCTGAGCGGTCACCAGATCCAGGTCCGAGCTGAACTGCCGGATCGCCGACGACTGGTCGGACTGCGTGTTCAGCACCGTGAGGCTGTCGCGGATCAAGGTGACCGTCTGCGGCAGATATTCCGACCCCTTCTCGCTGAGACCGGCAAGCGCGTCGATGAGAACCTGCAGGTCGTCGCCTCGGCCGTCGAAGGCCGCTCCGAGTTCGGTGACGACCGTGCGCAGCGGTTCGAGCGGAACCGAACGCACTAGGTCGTTCGTGCTCACGAGCAGATCCTCGACCGGCGTGGGCAGATCCTCCTCGGTGCCCACGATCACCGACCCGTCCGTGAGGTACGGGCCCTCGTCGTTCGGCGGCTGGAGATCGACGTACTGTTCGCCGATCGCCGACCGGTTGGCCACCACCGGCCGCGCCGACGCGGGGATCTGCGGGCCGCCGTTGTCCAGCCGCAGCTCGACGTTGATGCCGTCGTCCGTGAGCGTGAGCGGCCCGACCCGGCCCACCGGTACGCCGCGGTAGGTGACCTCGGCGTTCGGGAAGACACCGCCGGCGCTCGGGAACCGCGCGTCGACGGAGTACTGGCCGAATCCCATCAGGTTGTCGAGACGCACGTACCGGGCGCCGACGAACACGACGCCGAGCAGCGCGATGATCACGAACAGCGCGAGCTGCACTTTCACCAGGCGCGATCTCACTGCCCACCCCCGAGTCCTAGCTGATTCAGCACACCGTCCAGCGGCCCCGGCGGCGGGGCCTCGTCACCTTCGGTACTCGTGTCGGCACCCGCCTCGGTGACCCCCGGGATCTCGATTCCGTCGGGCAGCGACACGCCCTCGGGCAGCCTCAGACCGCCCGGCAGCCTCGGGGTGGGAAGCACCGGCAACAACGACACCGTCGGCCAGCCGGGTGCCGGGCCGTTGCCGCCGTAATACGGGTTGGACGGATCGACCAGCGGCTTCGGGTTGCCGAAGGCCGGCTCACGGTAGACCGGTTCGCCCTGACCCACGCCGAGCGCGGCCAGCGCATCGCCGATCTGCAGGTCGACCAGCAGGAAGAGGTTTACCGAGCTGCCCAGCGCGACCTTCTCGACGCCGTCCGGGAACGGCACCGTGGGCACGAAGGCGAGTGCCTCGACGAGGTCGTCGCCCGAGGCCGCGAGTTGCTGGAGAGTCGGCCGCAGCGCGAGCAGATCGGCGATCAGATCCTCCTTGGATCGATCGAGAACGTCGACACCCGCGGTGCCGAGCCGGTCGAGCTGACCGAGCAACTGGGTGAGCTGGGGCCGCTGCTGTTCGAGCACCTCGGTCGCGACCGGCAGCTCGTCGAGTACCGCAGCGATCTTCTCGTTCTGATCCGCGACCCGCACCGTCAGCTCGTCGAGACCGTCCAGTGCCCGCGTGATGTCGTCGCGCTGCTGTTCGAGGCCGGTGATGAGCGTTTCGGCCTGCTCGATGAGGCTGCGGGTGGTGCCTTCGCGCCCCTCGAAGGCCGTCGACAACTCGCTGACGATCGGCGCGAGCTGACCCACACCGCCACCGTTGAGCAGCAGTGACAGCGCGCCGAGCACCGGTTCGAGTTCGGTCGCGTGCCGAGTCCGCTCGAGCGGGATCACGTCGCCGTCGGCGAGCCGGCCGGTGGGGGGCTCGTCCTCCGGCGGGGTGAGCTGAACGAACTTCTCACCGAGCAGGCTCGATTGTTCGACGGTCGCGAAGGCGTTCGCCGGCAGGTCGACGCTCGAGTCGAGCACGATGCCGACATCGGCGGTCCATCCGAAATCGGATGCGACCGAGATGGATTCGACGCGGCCCACCGGGACACCGTCGACCTTCACACTCGACTGCGGAACGAGGTCGAGCACATCGTCGAACTGGATCGACAGACGGATCGGGTCGCTGCCCACATCGGCGCCGCCGGGCAGCGGGACGTCGGACAACCCCCCGCACCCCGTGACCGTCACCGCGACCACGCACGCGGCCGCGCCGAATGCCGTTGCGCGACCCGCGCTCTTCGCGCCGCTCACCGATCTTCTCCCTGGAGGTCGAAACGGGGCGAGACCACGCCGGGCACCGTGCCCGGAGTGACCTGCCGCTGAATGTTCTCACCGCTGAGGATCCCGAACGGCAGGATCAGATCCGGGGACCGCTGGTCCTCGGTGATCTGCGTCGCGACATCGCGGCAACGGTCGATCAACGGCTGCATCTGCCGGCCGAGCTGCTCGAAACGTGGGTCTCCGGGCACGAGCTTCCCCAGGTCGATGAGCTTGCACACCGCCCCTGCGGGATCCTGCAGGTCGGGCAGCACCAGCCGTGAGGCGAGCGCGCCCGCTTCGGCGTCGTACGAGTTGACGAGATTGCTCACCGCCAGCGGGAGCAGCGTCAGCGAATCCACGAGTTCCTGGCGCCGGTTCGCCAAGGTCTCCGTGATCGGCACGAGCGCATCGACATTGTCCTTCACGGCAGCCTGGTTGTCGCGCACGAACGTCGCGACGTCGCCGAGCGTGACCGACAGGGTGTTCAGGGCCTCGCCGAGATTCTGCCGCTCCCCCGCCAGGAAACCCGACAGATCGGCGAGCTGGGCGTTGAACTGTCGAACCTGCTCGTCGTTGGCCGCGAGGGCACTGACGAAGATCTGCAGGTTCTCGATCGTCCCGTAGAGATCGTCGCGCGACTGGTCGAGCGTGCGCGCAGCAGCCGACAGGTTCTCGATGCTCTGCCCGAGCGCCTCGCCGTTGCCGGCAAGATTCTGCGCCCCGACCTCCACGAAGTCGGTGAGTGCGCCTTCACGGTTCGCCCCGTTCGGGCCGAGCGCGCGCGACAGTTCGTCGATGCTCGCATAGAGCGCATCGACCTCCACCGGGGTGGCGGTGCGGTCACGATCGATCACCGCGCCGCTGCTCATCGTGTCGCCACCGGTGTAAGCAGGGGTGAGCTGGACGTAGCGGTCGGCGACGACGGACGGCGTGATCTGCACGGCACGCGCGTCGGCGGGAATGTCGACCCCGCGATCGACCCGCAGCCCGACCTTCACGAGGTCGCCCTGCGGTTCCACGGACGTCACCTTCCCCACCTCGACGCCCAGCACCCGGACGTCGGAACCCTCGTAGATGCCGACGGCCTTGTCGAAATAGGCAGTGATCTCGGTGGTGCCCAGCCGGGTGAACATCCACCACCCCACTCCGGCCAGGGCCACCACGCCCGCGACGACGGCTGCGATCAGCGCGATGCGCCCGCGGTTGCCGCGGGACCCGCCGTTCTCGGCGTGTGCCATCAGTTGCCCCCTTCCAGACGGCGGCCGGGCTCGCGGTAACCGGGAATCTCGGGCAGGCCGGGCGGCGTGAGGTTCACGATGACCTGGTCGAACCAGCGGCCGTTGCCGACGACATTGGTGTAGACGCGGACGAACGGTTCGTACAGTTGCATCGCCCGATCGAGGTTGTCGTTGTTCTCCTGGAGGACGTCGACGACACCGCGGAGTTGCTGCAGGGCGGGACCGATGGTCTCGCGGTTCTCCTCGACGAGTCCCGACAGTTCGGCCGACAGTCTCCTGGTGCCGTCGAGCAATTGCGAGATCGCCTGCTGACGGTTGTTGAGTTCCTCGACGAGCAGGGCACCGTCGGAGAGCAGCCGGTTGAACTCGGCATTGCGGTCGGCGAGCACCTTCGACACGTTGCCGGTCGCGTCGAGCAGCCGCTTCAACTCCTGATCGCGGCTCGAGACCGTCTCGGACAGGCGGCTGATGCCGTCGATCGAAGCCCGGATGTCGTCGGGTGTCTCCGAGAACGCCTCCGACAGGGTCTCGAAGCCTGCCGCCAGCTGTTCGGAGTCGATCTCACCGAGGGTCGTGGCCGCCGACGAGAACGCCTCGATCACATCGTACGGCGCGACCGTCCGGTCGAGCGGGATCCGGTGATCGGGGTCGAGCACCTCCGTGCCCCGCGGGTCGAGTGCGAGATATTTCTGCCCGAGGATGGTCTTGATCTGGATCGAGGCGGACGTGTCGTTCCCGACCCACGCGTCCTGGACCTTGAACGAGACGATCACCCGGTCGCCTTCGAGGTCGACGCCGGTGACCTTGCCGACCTTCACGCCGGCGATGCGCACCTCGTTGGTGGGTTTGAGGCCCGCGGCCTCGCTGAACTCGGCCTTGTAGGTCGCGCCTGCCCCGATGATGGGTAGTTCGTCGAGGAAGAAAGCGGACAGTGTCCCCAGCAGCACCACGACGATGCCCAGGGCACCGGCGGCGGCCGGACTACGACGTGTGCTCATCGTCCCTGCAACTCCTGCATCCCGTCCTGCGAGCAACGCTTGGCCGCATTCGTGTAGATGGGTTGATTCACGGTCGGCAACCCTGTCGGCAGATTGAGGTACGGAACCGAGCCGGGACCTGCGATGACGTCGATACCGCACAGATAGAACTGGAACCACGAGCCGTAACTGGCGACGCGTGCGAGCTTGTCGAGCTTCACCGGCAGCGTCTCGAGGACACGGTCGAGCTCGCCGCGATTCGCGTTGAGGTTCGAGGCCACCTGATCGAGGGCCGTGATCGACTGCGCGATCGACGGGCGGGTGGGTTCGAGCACGT
>NZ_AJVB01000080.1:0-11947 GCF_000278445.1 Rhodococcus sp. R1101 | reverse complement strand
TGAGTTCCTCCTCCAGTCGGCTCTCCTGCTCGCGCCCTTCGGCCTGCTCACCGCATGGTTGCTCGCCCGGATGGCCGGGTGGGCCGCACTGTTGTGGTCGCTCACGCCGCCGCTCGTGCTCTACGCCTTCCTCAACTGGGACCTGCCGGTCGTGGCGGTCACCGTCGCCGCCGTCGCGGTGCTGACGCTCGAACGCTGGCCGCTGCGGACTCGCGGGGTGGTCGCGGCGGTGCTGCTGGGAGTCGGATTCTGTCTCAAGCTCTATCCGGGCATCTTCGTGCTGCCGCTCGTCGCCTACGTCTTCACCGGCGGGCCGGATTCCGACCGGAAGCGGGACGTCCCCGGCGCCCTCGCCGTCGCGGGCACGGCGGCGGCCACGGTCGCCGCGATCAACCTGCCCTTCGCACTCCTCGGCTACGAGGGCTGGCGCGCGTCGTTCGCCTTCCAGCAGAACCGCGAAGCCGACGGGACCAGCAACTCCATCTGGTACTGGGGGCTGCGGCCGTTGATGGGCGGCTACCAGGGATACGAGAACACCCCCGCATACAACGACCTGGTGGCCCAGCTGTCGCCGACGCTGATCGCGCTGTCGTTCGCGCTCGCGCTGTGGCTCGGATGGCGCCGGTATCTGCGCGACGGCGTCTATCCCTGGCTCGGCACCGGTGCCGCGATGCTGTGCGGTTTCGTGCTCTTCCACAAGGTGCACTCACCGCAGTACACCCTGTGGCTGCTGCCGCTGCTGATCCTGTTGCGTGTGCCGTGGGGTCTCGTCGCCGCGTATCTTCTCGCCGACCTCGCCATCGGCATCGGCATCTTCCGGTGGTTCGCCGCCACCGCCGGCGAAACGGATATGGCCCTGCCGCTCACACTCGTCCACATCGGGGTGTGGGGACGTGCGGTCCTACTGGTCGTGCTGTTCTTCGTCTTCCTGCGCGTCTCGCCCAGAACTCCGTGGCAGCAGACGGAACGAACCGGCTACGCTCGCCCTCCGACGACGACCGGGAGAGGGCGATGAACGACAACTGGACGGAACATCCCGTCCTCGAGGGTCCTCGTATCCGACTCGAGCCCGTCACCGACTCGCACACCGAGGGGCTGCTGACGGCCGCCGACGATCCGGACACGATCTTCCGGTGGTCGTCCACCGAGATCCGCGACCTCGACAGCGCACACGTCTTCGTCCGCGACGCCGTGGCCGATCCCGGGCGCCTCCCCTACGCGATCGCCGACCGGACGACCGGCGAGGTGCTGGGGTCGACGTCGTACTACCTGCTCGAGCCCACCTACCGCACGCTGGTGATCGGGTACACCTGGCTGTCGACGCGCGTGCAACGGACCCATGTCAACAGCGAATCGAAACTGCTTCTGCTGCACCGCGCGTTCGACGAGCTGGGATCCGTGCGTGTGACCTGGCACGCCGACGAGCACAACACCCGTTCGCGCGACGCCCTGCGCCGACTCGGCGCCACCGAGGAAGGCCTGCTCCGCAAGCACCGCAGACGCCGCGACGGCAGTTGGCGGAGCACCGCGTTGTTCTCCCTCACCGACGACGAGTGGCCGGAGGTACGCGCCCGGCTCGAGGAACGCCTGAGGCGATGAGGACGAGGCGCGCGCTCGCAGCCCCCATGGCGGTCGCCGCGGGTGCGATCGCGGTGTGCGCAGCGGTGGCGTGGGCCGACCCGACAACGCCGGGCGGGATCATTCCGCCCTGCCCCACCTATTCGCTGTTCGGAATCCTGTGTCCCGGTTGCGGTTCCTCGCGGATGATGTATTCGCTCGTCCATCTCGACGTGCCGGCCGCGCTTCACTACAACGCCCTCGCCCTGGTCGCGCTGGGCATGCTGGTCGTGGTCTTCGGAGCATGGACATGGAGCAGGGGGCGGGGCACACCGATGCCGCGGTGGACGCGATACCGGTGGGCCCCGCACATCGTGCTGGTCCTCACGGCGGTGTGGTTCGTCGTGCGCAACATTCCGGTCGCGCCGTTCACCGCCCTACGGATCTGACGGTCGGAGAACCGGGCAGTCGACCGTGTGCTCCCAGTCCGTCCCGGGATCACCGGTCACGCGGACGAGAACCGTGTTCGCACTCCCTGCCGGCACGTCCACCACCGCCGATCCGGTGCCTTCGTCGATGCTGCCACCGATACGGTCCGTGTCGTAGATCCGGGAGCCACCGTAGAACACCTGGATTCGGTCGGGAACGCCGTAGGTCTTCCGTTCCAGCAGGAACGACGTCGGATATCAGCGACGAACGTCACGGAGATGTGCTGTTCGTCCACCCGGCTTCAGGCTGCGCGCAATGAGCTCAGGGCCGCGTGCTGCTCGAGACCGACCCGTCCCGGCGTGACGGCGAGAGCCACCGCGGTCTGCCGCGAGTCGAGACCGACGATGGTGCGCAGGATGAGGATCTCCTGCTGGAGGCGAGTCAGGGGGAGCGCCTCCGGGCTCACGAACTCGGAATCGCCCGTGTCGGAGACCACCGTGTACGCCAGCCGCAGGAAGGGCCGGTCGGCCCCGGACGGCGCGGCGAGTTCGGCGAGGATCGCGCGGCAGGCCGCCGGAGCGAGCCGGTCGGCCTCGGCAAAGGTGCCTCCGGCGCCTTTCGCGCGGGCCCGGAAGTAGGCGGTCACGAGCGGATGCAGGTCGCGCAGAAGTCGCGGGATCGCGGTGGCGTCGCCGGCCGCGACCGTCCACGCCAGCTCGCACGTCGTGAACTGCGGTGCGGTGACATCCGTCCCCGCACCGAATCTCCGTCCGCCGCTCGTCATTCGCCCCCTCGTGGCTCGATTCCGAGCCTAGGGCGAGGACGTCGCCTCCGGCAGCCATCGTTCGGATGATTCTTCTCTTGTGACCCGATGGTGAGCGGGCCGCAATCTGTGGGGCAGCCACCGGGGCGGACGGTCGGGTGCCTGATCGAGTACCCCACCGACGGGATCGTCGACGAAGCCGTATCGCACAGGATCCCTCACCGGACGCCGGATCTGCCACAGCACCACCGCACACAACGCCACCACAGCCACATCGCGCAGGAAGACCGTGCCGGTGAACCACTGCTCCGGCAGCCCCTTCCGATCAGGGCCCAGGTAGTAGTACATGCGCGGAACCCACACCAGCGCATCGATCGTCATCCAGGCGAGCAGCGCGCGGCGGTGGGGTACCGCCAGCACGGCGAGCGGCACGAGCCACAACGAGTACTGCGGACTCCACACCTTGTTGGTGAGCAGGAAGGCCGCGACGAGAAGGAAACACAACTGCGCCAGGCGGGGACGGCGCGGCGCGGTGAGCCCGATCCAGCCGATCACAATGCAGGCCGCCGCGAACAGCACGAGCGACACCCCGTTGAAGGTCGACGCCGACCAGCTCGGCCACCCCAGGAACGAATGCAGCACGTTGTAGATCGAATCCGGATCCGCTCCGCGATCGGAGTTGAGGCGGAAGAACTCCGCCCATCCGCGCGGGTACAACACCATGATCGGCAGATTCACGGCCAGCCACGCGGCGGCAGCAGCTCCTGCGGTGCGGGCGAACGACCGCAGGTGGCCGGTACGCAGACACAGCACCAGCAGTGGACCGAGCAACAGCACCGGATACAACTTCGTCGCCGCACCCAGACCGAGCAGGACACCGGCGAGAACCGGTCGGCGTCTGGCCCACGCCAGCAGGCCACCGGCAGCGAACGCCGTGGCCAGGGCATCGAAATTCGTGAACGCGTGCACCACGACCAGCGGAGACGCAGCGACGAGGGCAGCGTCCCAGATCCTCCGGCCCGCCGACATCGCAGTGGCCCACACCGTGACGAGCCAGGCGAGCGCGAGCCCGACCGCGACGACCGAGAAGTAGATCGCGACCTGCAGAGCGTGGGGAAGCCACGGTGTGGCATCCCACGCCTTCGCGATGCGCATCGAACCGTACTGGTACAGACCCGCGAGCACCGGATACTCCATGTACCGGGTCTGCATCTGCCCGTCGGGACCGGGTTCCTCCCACGACGTCCGGTACGGGAAGGCGCCCTCCGCAAGCCGTTCGGCGCCGTAGAGCGGAACGATGTCGGAATAACACATCGCCACGTACTGCCGGTCGCCGCTCCAGTCCAGGCCGAGCGCGCCGTCGGATCCGACGGGTCCCTGCTGTACACAGGCCGCCTTCGTGAACCATCCGAAGGCGAGGAAGACGACCGCGAGCAACAACATCGCCCGCAGGGGAGTGAAGAAGCGGGTGCGACCCAGCACGGCATGCCGCCCGACCGGACCACCGATGACCGCGGTCAGCCGCGTCACCGTCGGATCGGTGCGCCCGGGGGTGTCGCGCCAGTCCAGGGAACGACGATCCTCGGCCGGTGGTGCAGCGGACACCACCGGCCGGACGTCGGATCGCCGGTCGTCGCTCACGCGGCGAGGCTACCCGGCCGGAGCGTATTCGAACGCGCCCTGGGGACTACCGCCCTGCGCGCCCGGAATCGCGGGGCTCTCGAGTCCCGGGATGCGGTTCTGCGGAGGCGATCCACCGCCGTCCGACTCGTCTCCCGTGCCACCACCGGTTCCACCGCCGGTGTCCTCGCTCTCCTCCTGCTGACCGCCGGTACCGGGGCGGGTGGGCACGCTCTGGGTGGTCGTCTGCGGAGCGACACCCGGAACCGGGATCGTGACACCGGGGAAGATCTCCACGTTCTGAGTGGTGATCTCGGGAACCTCCGGCAGGCTCGGCACCACACGCGAGGTGGTGGTCTCCTGACGGGTGGCCGGGGCGGTGGTCGTCGCGGTCCAGGCCGGCACCCCGGAGACACCGGCGATCGCCGCCGGCTTCGGGAACGACTCGACCTCGGTGCCCTCGAGAGCGCCGTCCATCGTGTCCTTCCAGATGTCCGACGGGATGCCCGAGCCGTAGATCATGCCGCCCCAGCTGTTCTCCAGCGGCAACCCCTCCTCGGTGCCGACCCACACCGCGGTCGACAGGGACGGCGTGTAGCCGACCATCCACGCGTCCTTGTTGGAGCCGGTGTCGCCGAGCTGGGCGGTGCCGGTCTTCGCCGCGGACGGACGGCCTCCGGCCAGGGCGTGGCCGTTCGAATACGCGGCGATCGGGGTCATCGCGGAGGTGGTGTTGTCGGCCACCGCCGCGTCGACGACCTGCTCGCCGGTGGGAGTGCCGCGATCGAGGAGGACCTCACCGTCGGACGTCACGACCTTCTGCACGAAATAAGGCTCGTGATGACGGCCGGACGCCGCGAGTGTGGCATAGGCCGACGCCATGTCGAGCACGCGTGACTGGTACTGACCCAGGACGATGCCGTAGTTGGGGCCGGCACCGTCCGGCTCGGTGAGGGTCTCGCCGATGCCCGGCAGCTCCTTCGCGACGCCCAGCTTGTGCGCCATGTCGGCGATGGCCTGCGGGCCGTTGTCCATCGCGAGCATCATCCGGTAGAAACTCGTGTTCAACGACCGCTTCAGGGCTTCGGCGATGGTGCACTGCCCGCACGACTCGCCCTCCACGTTGCCGATCTCGATGCCGTTGACCGTCAGCGGACCGCTGTCGTAGGTCTGCGACAGCGGCACACCCTGATCGAGGTTGGCCGCCAGGCCGAATACCTTGAACGACGAACCCGTCTGCAGACCGGACTGCGCGAAGTCGTAACCGACACCGCTCTCACCGCCGTAATAGGCGCGGATCGCCCCGGAGCGGGGATCGACGGACACCACCGCGGTGCGCAATTCCTCGGGCTCCCCCTCGAGATTGGTCTGCGCCGCCTCCACCGCCGACTGCTGGGCCTGCGCGTCGATCGTCGTGGTGATCTGCAGCCCGGCCGTGTTGAGGAGGTTCTCGTCGATACCCTCACGCGCCAGCTCGGCGAGCACCTGGTTCTTGATCAGCCCCTCGGGACCGGACGACTGGTCGCCGTTGTCGAGTTCCGCGATCGGCATGTATGCCGGGTACCGCATGCCCGACCGCTCGGCCGCATCGAGCGTGCCGGCGGAGACCATACCGTCGAGCACGTAGTTCCACCGCGCTTCCGCACCCTCGGGGTTCTGCTCGGGATCGAGCAGCGACGGCAGCTGGATCGACGAGGCGAGCACGGCACCTTCCTCGACGGTGAGTTCACCGACGGGCTTGCCGAAGTACGCGTTCGACGCCGCTGCGATGCCGTAGGCACCGCGGCCGAAATAGATGGTGTTGAGATAGGCCGCGAGGATGTCGTCCTTGGCCCACTGGTTCGCCATCTTCGTCGACAGCACCAGCTCCTTGAGCTTGCGGGTCAACGTCCGCTCGGAACCGACGACCGCGACCTTCACGTACTGCTGGGTGATGGTCGAGCCACCACCGGCGCTGTCGCGGCCGAGCACGTTGTCGCGGGCAGCGCGCGCGAAACCGGTGATCGAGAAGCCGGGATTGCTGTAGAAATCGCGGTCCTCGGCGGCAAGTACGGCATTGCGGACGTGCACGGGAATCGCATCGAGTTCGACCTCGGTGCGGTTGCCCTCCGGCGGGATCACCTTCGTGATGACGCCCTCACCGTCGGAATTGAAGATGGTCGCGGCCTGATTCGTCTGAAGCTCACCCGGACGCGGCACGTCCTGGACGACGTACGCCAGCATGAACATGAGGATCGGGACGAGGATGCCCGCGGCGACCACGCCGTAACCGACCCGGCGGATCGTGCGCCAGTGGTTGCTCCTGCCGTCGCCCTTTCCGCCACCGGCCCCGCCGCCGGAACCGCCACCGGGCGGAACGGTGGGAGGACCACCCGCAGGCGGGCCCCCGGCGACGCGGGTCGTGGGCGCCTCACCCGCACGCTCGGCACCGCCGACGGGCGTCGACGCGGCAACCCGCTGGGTCGGGGCGTCCGCTCCGGGACGCTGTGCCTGGGCGTCCGCTCCGGGACGCTGTGCCTGGGCGTCCGCTCCGGGACGCATCGCGACGGTCGGATCGGCCTGCGGCGAGCGCTGGACGGGGGGCAACGTGCCGGGACGCGGCATCGGCTGGTCGGGGTTACGCGGCGGGTTCGCACCCGGGGCGGGCATCGGTCCGCGCGGCGGGTAAGGCTGCCCCGGCCGGCCCTGCTGGGGACCCGGTCCCTGCGGTCCCTGACCTTGTCCGGGACCTTGGGGACGCGGCCCCTGACCTGGAGCCTGCGGCGGGTACGGCGGGCGTGCGCCGGGACGCGGCGGCGGGCCGGCGGGGCCGCTCGGCTGTCCTTGACCCCCCGGGCGACCCGGCTGCCCCGGTGCTCCCGGCTGACCCTGTGCTCCCGGTCGGGGTTGCGGAGGCAACGGGCGACCCTGCACCGGGCCCGGAGCAGGGCGCTGCTGTCCCTGACCGGCAGGAGGACCGGGGCGTTGCGGCCCGGGCTGCGGTCCGGCAGGACCACCGCGCCGGGGCGGAACGACCTTGTTGTCCTCGGGTTCGTTGTCGGGGGAACTCACGTACTCATCTCCAACTGTTCTCGCGACGCATCACGCCGCGGCCTCGACACTGCTCCACGGACAGCCGATCGACGACGCCGATGGACGGCAGCCGTTCGACGATGTGCGCAGCGGACGACGCGACGATCAGGTCGTGCGGGTCGGACCCAGGAGCGAACTCCAGAGGAAAGCGTACGGGCACGTCGCCGGTGCCCCTTCACTCGCTGGCGGTACGACGGCTCGATCCCGTCGACCGGCGACGCGGGCTCTTGGGGGCAGGCTGCGAACCCAGGACGTACGACTGCACCAGGTGGTTCCAGCTACAGGTACGGCACACCTCGACCAGATGGACCGAGAATTCCTCCTGGCTGGCCGCCAGACGCACCAGCTCCTCGGGAGTGCGCGCCGATCCGGATACGGGACCGAGCTTGTCGCCGAAGACCCACGACACGAGGGTCAACTGCTCCTTACGGCAGATGGGGCACACCACATCGCTGCCCCGTCCGTGGAATTTCGCCGCCCGCAGCAGATAGGGGCTCGCGTCGCAGACCTCGCTGACTCCGCGCCGCCCCGAGTAGACCTCCGCGAGCAGCGAGCGCCGCTGCAACGCGTAGTCCACCACCTGCCGCTGAATTCGCACGGCTTCCAGAGTACGTGCGGGCGATGGGGCGATGGGCGTGGAGTCGCCCACTCGATACGAACCCGTGTGGTCCCGGTCGACTCCGGAGACGGATGTCCGTCCGGAACGTCGTGTGACATCCAGCCCGTGCGGCGTATCGTCGTATATATCGGCACGATATAGTTCTGCGTCGTATCAATCGGTTGGTTCGAACGGAAACAGGAGGTGACCCGTGCTGGAACTGGCGATACTCGGGCTCCTCCTCGAGTCGCCCATGCACGGCTACGAGCTGCGCAAGCGTCTGACCGGGCTCCTCGGGGCCTTCCGTGCCTTCTCCTACGGGTCGCTCTATCCGACCCTGCGGAGGATGCAGGCGGACGGCCTCATCGAAGAGGATTCGGGAACTCCCGGTCCCGTGAAGCGACGTGCACGCCGCGTCTACCAGCTCACCCCGAAGGGGCGAGAACGCTTCACCGAGCTGGTCGCCGACACGGGACCGCAGAACTACACCGATGACGGATTCGGCGTGCACCTCGCCTTCTTCGGTCGCACCCCCGCCGAAGCGCGGATGCGAATTCTCGAAGGCAGGCGCCGCCAGGTCGAGGAGCGCAGAGAAGCGCTCCGCGATGCGATCGGACGGGCCAGCGGCACTCTCGATCGTTACACCCGTCAGCTCCATCAGCTCGGCCTCGAGTCGAGCGAGCGCGAAGTGCGCTGGCTCAACGAACTCATCGCCGCCGAGCAGTCGTCAGCAGCACGCAACAAAGAAGGAGAACCCGACCATGGGTGAGAACAGCACCGCGGTGCGCGTGGCCATTGTGGGCGTGGGGAACTGTGCCTCCTCCCTGGTCCAGGGCGTCGAGTACTACAAGGATGCGGACGCCGAGACCACCGTCCCCGGTCTGATGCACGTCGAATTCGGTCGCTACCACGTGCGCGACGTCAAGTTCGTCGCCGCGTTCGATGTGGACGCCAAGAAGGTCGGCTTCGACCTGTCCGAGGCGATCCTCGCGAGCGAGAACAACACCATCAAGATCGCCGACGTGCCGCCGCTCGGCGTGCCCGTCCAGCGCGGCCACACGCTCGACGGTATCGGCAAGTACTACTCCGAGACCATCGAGCTCTCCGACGCCGAGCCCGTCGACGTGGTCAAGGCACTGAAGGACGCCGAGGTCGACGTTCTCGTCTCCTACCTCCCCGTGGGTTCCGAAGAGGCCGACAAGTTCTACGCGCAGTGCGCCATCGACGCCGGTGTCGCCTTCGTCAACGCCCTCCCCGTGTTCATCGCCTCCGATCCCGAGTGGGCGCAGAAGTTCACCGACGCCGGTGTCCCGATCGTCGGCGACGACATCAAGTCGCAGGTCGGCGCCACCATCACCCACCGCGTGATGGCGAAGCTCTTCGAGGACCGCGGTGTCGTGCTCGACCGCACGTACCAGCTCAACGTCGGCGGCAACATGGACTTCAAGAACATGCTCGAGCGTGAGCGTCTCGAGTCCAAGAAGGTCTCCAAGACCCAGGCCGTCACCTCGAACCTCAACGGCCCGCTGGCCGGCAAGGTCCACGACCGCGACGTGCACATCGGTCCCTCCGACTACGTGCAGTGGCTCGACGACCGCAAGTGGGCGTACGTCCGCCTCGAGGGTCGCGCCTTCGGCGATGCCCCGCTCAACCTCGAGTACAAGCTCGAGGTGTGGGACTCCCCGAACTCCGCCGGCATCATCATCGACGCCATCCGCGCGGCGAAGATCGCCAAGGACCGCGGCATCGGTGGCCCGATCCTCCCGGCTTCGGCCTACCTGATGAAGTCCCCGCCGGTCCAGATGGCCGACGACACGGCGCGCGCCGAGCTCGAGGCGTTCATCATCGGAGCCGACGCGTAGAGCCGCTCTCCGGAACGATTTCCGACGAAGGCCGCATCCTTTCGGGATGCGGCCTTCGTCGTTGTCGCTCTGCGGGTTCCGACCCCGTCTACGCCATCTTGCGGATCACCGACAGCGGCAGCACCTTCATGGCGTAACCGAGCGGAATCCACGGCCATCCCGGCACATACGCCTTGGCGGGCTCCTTTTCGATCGCAGCAGCCAGTGCGCGACAACCTGTTTCGGTGTCGACGATGAACGGGACCTTCTTCACCTTCTCGTTGATCTCCGACCGGATGTATCCGGGGAAGATCGTGCTCACCGAGATATCGGTGTCGGCGAGGTCGGCGCGCATCCCCTCGCCGAGAGAGGCGACGGCGGCCTTCGACGCGGCATAGGCCGTCAGGTTGCGCGGCATGCCGCGGAGCGCACTCATCGACGAGATCAGCACGACGTGGCCACGCCCGCGGGGGCGCATGAGTTCGAGTGCCGCTTCACTCTGCGCGAGAGCACCGAGGAAGTTGGTGTTCGCAGTCTGGGCATTGGCACGGAAGTAACCGGTGCCCAGGGGCTGCCCCTTGCCGAGACCGGCATTGACGATCACCCGGTCGAGACCGCCGAGCTCGTCGTCGAACTCACGGAAGACGGTGAACACGTCGTCGTGCCGGTTCACGTCGAGGGCGCGCACGCTCACGGTGATGCCCGGGTGCGCGGCGAGCAGTTCGTCCCGCAGCTCCTCGAGCCGTTCGACGCGACGGGCGGCGAGCGCGAGATTCCTTCCTCGCGCCGCGAATTCACGCGCCATACCGGCACCGAGTCCGGAACTCGCACCGGTGATGAGGATGTTCCGTCGCTGCGGGCGGCTCATCGGTTCTCCTTCTCGTATCGATCGATCAATGCACTGCAACGGGATTCGAGGTAGCCGACCACGATCCAGAAGTCCTCGAAGGCCGGATTGGTGGTGTGGCCGTGGTGGTAGCGGTAGTAGATCTGCTGGGCGATCACGGCGAGGCGGAACAGTCCGAACACCTCGTAGAATCCCCAGCCGTCCACCGGCAGTCCGGTTCGCTCGGAATAATATTCGACGATTTCCTGCCGGGTGAGCATGCCGGGCAGGTCGGACGGTTGCCGCTTCGTGAGCAGCAGCATGTCGTCGTCGTCCGCCTGCACCCAGTAGGCGAGCGACGATCCGAGATCCATCAGGGGGTCGCCGATGGTGGCCAGTTCCCAGTCGAGCACCGCGACCGGCTTCAGCGGGTCGTTCTCGTCGAGAACGATGTTGTCGAGACGGAAGTCGCCGTGGATCACGGTCTGTGCGACGTCCTCGGGTTGCCGCGCCGCCAACCACGCGGTGACACGGGCGAAGTCGGGGACGTTGTCGGTGCGGGCCTCGGTGTAGCGCGACGTCCAGCCCGCGACCTGCCGTGCGACGTAGCCGGAACCGCGACCCAGTTCGGACAGTCCTGCGGACTCCGGATCGATGCCGTGCAGTTCGACGAGCAGGTCGACGATACGCAGGCACAATGTGCGGGTGTCCGCCTCGGTGAGGTCGAGGTCGGTGGGCGGATTCGTCCGCAGGATGGTGCCGGGAACCCGGTCCATGACGTAGAAGTCGCTGCCGAGCACACCGCGATCGGTGCACAGGCCGACCATGGTGGGAACGTACGGGTAGACCGGTGCGAGCATCGACTGGATGCGGTACTCGCGTGCCATGTCGTGCCCCGACGACGGCTTCGCCCCCGCCGGCGGGCGACGCAGCACGAGATCGCGGTCCGGATACCGCAGCAGATAGGTGAGATTGGATGCGCCGCCGGAGAACTGGCGAACCTCCGGTATCCCTCGGATACCGGCGTTCTCGTCGAGCCAGGCGGCGACCGCGTCGACGTCGAAGGCGTCCTCGTCGCGAACGGTACGGGCGTTGTCGGGAAGTGCGGTCATCGTCGGAATCTCCCGTCTCACGCGTACTTGCCGAGTTCGAACCGGGCGACGAGCCCCTGGTGCACCTCGTCGGGTCCGTCGGCGAGACGCAGTGCTCGCGCGGCCGTCCACGCACCGGCGAGGGGAAGT